>NZ_JBSFVY010000027.1:0-131961 GCF_053592555.1 Streptomyces sp. NPDC002643 | reverse complement strand
TCACCAGATCACCAACCGCGGACCGCCAGATTCCGCCCCGCCGCCACACCATCAGGCGACAACAGACCCACTCAAAGACTCACGAACCGCCCACTGAGGGTGGCGTAGGAGAGGGTGATGGCCAGGGCGGCGGCGGTGAGTACGGCTTGGGTTGGGGGGCCGTCTGTGGTGTTGGCCAGGGCGAAGGGGGTGCCTATGGCGAGCATCGTGAGGCGGACGGCGATGGTTTGGCGGGAGAGGGATTGGAGGGCGTTGAGTTGGAGGCGGAGGGTTGCGGGGGGTTGGGCGTCGTCCTCCAGGTACCCCTTGGTGGGGGGTGAGGTTGGGGTGGGGTTGGGCGGGGGTTGTGCGTGACCGGAGGTGCTGTGGGCCGGGTCGGGGTTTCGCTTGCCCGCGCTTACAGGGTGCCGCTGCGCCCACCCGTGCCGCCCCAGCGGCACGACTGCCCGCAGTTGGGCGAGGACGATCAACCAGCGCCCCTGCGGCACGGCTGCCCGCGGTTGGGCCTGAGTAGGACGTGCGGATGCCCGCGGTTGGGCCTGAGTAAGGCGTGCGGCTGCCCGCGGTTGGGTGACCCATCGCCGGTTCATCGGCCCAGGATTTCGCCGAAGTTTGTTCCTGAGCCCAGGAACATGCCCGTCGCGATCAGGATCATCGTGGCCGGGAGCATGAAGACCAACGTCACCAGAGTCGCCTTGGGGATGGTTCGGGCTGCTCGGCGGCGGGCGTTCTGGGCGTCTGTGCGGCGCATGTCGGCCGCCAGTTGGATCAGGGTTTCGGCGATGGGGGAACCCAGTTCCTCGCCCTGTTGGAGGGCCGAGACGAACTGGGCGACCTGTTCGGAGGAGTTGCGTTTGCGGAGTTCGTCGAAGGCCTGGCGGCGGCTGACGCCCATATCCATCTGGCGGAGCGTGATGCGTAGCTCGTCGGCCCAGGGGCCCTCGTACTTCTCCGCCACCCGGTCCAGCGCCTGGCGGAAGCCCAGGCCCGCCGAGACCACGACCGCCAGGACGTCGAGGAAGTCGGGCAGGGTGCGGTCGATGACGTCCTTGCGTTCGCGGATGGCCTGCCAGATCGCGGCGTCCGCGGCGAGGAGGCCGAAGGCGAGGGTGCCGGCGGCCAGCAGGGGGCGGCCGCCGGTGAGGAAGACCAGGCCCATGAAGGCGCCGAAGAAGCCGTAGACGGCTCGGCGGGCGGCGTAACGGTTGAGGGTGAGGCCGCCGGGGTTGCCCGCCATGTCGATGCGGCGGCGTTTGGCCTCGACCCTGCGGGGGCCCATCAGGCGCAGGACCAGGGGGGCGAAGCGCATGCCCAGGCGGTCGATGGCGGAGCCGGTCTTGGAGACGCGGGTGGCGCCGACCTCCAGGGCCAGCGCCAGATCGGTCGGGAGTTTGGCGTCCGCCCGGATCATGCGGATGCCGAGGATGACGCCCGCGACCGAGATCGCCATGAGGAGGGCGAGGAGGAGGGGGAGCATCGAGATGGTCGTCATGATCGGTCGGCTCCCCTCTCACACTTCGATCTTGCCCAGGCGGCGGATCACGAAGAAGCCGACCGTGTAGAGGCCTATCGAGATCAGCACCAGGATCTGGCCGAGGGGGGAGCTGGTCACCCGGGCCAGGGCGCCCTCGTTCGAGGAGTTGATGAGCAACAACGAGCCCAGGCCCAGGAACGGGACCGTGAAGGCCGTGGCGTTGACCTCGGAGAGCATCGTGCGGACCTCTCGGCGGGTTTCCTTCCTGTCCTCCAGGGTCTGGGTGAGGTTGCGGAGGCTGCTGACGACCGAGCCGCCCGCCTTGTTGGAGAGGACGAGGGTGGTGACCAGGACGATCAGTTCGCGGGAGGGGAGGCGTTCGGCGAGTTCGCCGAGGGCGTCGTCGACCGAGCGGCCGAGGGAGAGTTGGTCGGCGACCCGGGCCAACTCCTCGCCTGCGGGGGCCTCCAACTCCTCCGCCGCCATCGCCAGTGCCGTACGCAGGGCGAGGCCGGCCGCCGTGGCGTTGGCCAGGAGGCGGGCCACGTCGGGGAGTTGGTTGATGAACGCCTCGATGCGTTTCTGGCGCTGCCAGTTGAGGAAGATGGCCGCGCTCCAGATGGCGACCGCGCCGGCGATCGGGCCGAAGAAGGGGGCGAGGGTCGTCGCCGCGATCAGCCACAGGGCGATGACCAGCAGGGCGACGTAGGTCGCGAATTCGCCCGCCGTGAGGTCGAGGCCTGTGGTGGTGAGGCGTAGGTGGATGGCTCGGCCCAGGCGGGTGCGGCGCAGACGGCGGTCGACGGCCGTGAAGCGGCGTACTCGGCCGGCCGCCGTGCGGAGGGGGCCGCTCGGGGTGTTGCCCGCCAAGCGGTCGACCAGGGCCTGGCGCTGGGCGCGGCCCGAGGCGTACGCGTGCGCGCCCGCGACGGCGAGCGTGCAGCACAGGACGGTGGCGCCGAGGGCGAGCAGGGTGGGGTCGGTCACGGCCCGCTCCTGACTGTCCGGGGGACGGTCACGTACGGCCGAACGGCGCTCACGTACGGCCGAAGGATGGTCACGTACGGCCGAACGGCGCTCACATACGGCCGAAGGATGGTCACGTACGGCCGAGGGACGGTCACGTACGACCTGTGGGTGGTCCTGGGCCTCATCCGATGGCCTGCCTCGTGTTGAGGGCGTCGATGGCCTCCGCGACGCCGTACGCGGGTGGGAGGGGCTCGTTGGCGACGTACAGCTTCTCCGCGACCGGGCGGGGAATCGGCAGGTGCTCGAAGTGGCCGTGGACGACGCGGTCGGCGCCGAGGGGGGCCGGGACGAAGCGGGAGACCGTGGCGATACGGAACTGTTCGCGACCGTGCGAGACCAGCAGGGCTATCTCGGTGATCTTGCGGGAGCCGTCGGCGAAGCGGGTGAGCTGGGCGACCACGTCCACCGCCGAGTTGATCTGGTCCTTGAGGGCCTCGAAGGGGATGAGGACCTCCGACATCGAGCCGAGAGTCTGCAGGCGCATCAGCGCGTCCTCGGCGGAGTTGGCGTGGACCGTGGCGAGGGAGCCGTCGTGGCCGGTTGACATCGCCTGGAGCATGTCGAGGGTCTCGCCGCCTCGGACCTCGCCGACGATGATGCGGTCGGGGCGCATACGGAGGGAGTTGCGGACCAGGTCGCGGATGGTGATCTGGCCCTTGCCCTCGATGTTGGGGGGCCTCGATTCCAAGCGGATGACGTGTTCCTGCTGTAGCTGGAGTTCGGCGGAGTCCTCAATGGTGATGATGCGTTCGCGGGGCGGGATGAGGCCGGAGAGGGCGTTGAGGAGGGTGGTCTTTCCGGTGCCGGTACCGCCGCTGACGATCACGTTGAAGCGGGCGCGGACGAAGGCGGCGAGCAGCATCAGCATCTGCTCGTCGAGGGAGCCCAGGCCGATCAGCTCGGGGAGGGTGTACGCCCTCGGGAAGCGGCGGATCGTGAGGGTGGGGCCGGTGAGGGCGAGCGGGGGGATGATGACATTGACGCGCTCGCCGGTGGGGAGGCGGGCGTCGACCATGGGGTTCGACTCGTCGACCCTTCTGTTCACCGTGGAGACGATGCGCTCGATGGTCTGCATCAGCTGGTCGGTGGAGGCGAAGCGGAGCGGGAGTTGTTCGACCCGGCCGGCTCGTTCGACGAAGATCGAGTCGGGGCCGTTGACCATGATCTCCGTGACGGAGGCGTCGGCGAGGAGGGGTTCGAGGACGCCCAGGCCCAGGGCCTCGTCGACGACCCTGCGGATGAGTTGGGAGCGTTCGGCGGAGGAGAGGACCGGGCCCTCTCGGCTGATGATGTGGCCGAGTACACGTTCGAGGCGGGCGCGGCGGTCGGATGCCGTCAGCGTCGACATCTCGGCGAGGTCGATCTCTTCGAGGAGCTTGGCGCGGTAGACGGCCACGAGGTGTCCGTCCTCGCGTCCGGTTCCCCCCTCGTCGGGGGCGGCGATACGGGATCGCAGGCTCATCTTTCGTCAACTCCTCTCGGGGTGGGCTGGCTTGGGGCGTGGGGGTCAGTCGGGGTCGGTGTCATTGGGCATGGTGGCGGTGCGTTCCAGGGTGACCGGGTCGAGCAGGGGGACGATCGAGGGGACGGTGACCGTGACCGTGGCTGTCGTGGTGTCGCCTCCGCCGCCGCCCGGGTCGACCTGGGGGGTCAGCCATGAGCTGGCCGAGGCGGTGCCCGCGGCCGCGCCGGTGCCGGGTTCCAGGGACTCGGCGCGGGCCGCCGCGCGGGCCGCCGAGCCGGCCTGGCTGATGCCGTAGCCGATGAGGCCGAGCTGGATCGCGGCCATGCCGACGAGGAGGAGGATCGGCAGGAAGCCGGCGAACTCCAGGATGACGGAGCCTCGGTCGTGGCGGCGGGGGGCTCGCTTCGGCGCGGGACGGGTGGAGGCGACGGGGGGTGGGGCCTCGGTGGGTGGGGCCTCGGTGGGTGGGGCCTCGGTGGGTGGGGCCTCGGTGGGGCGTGCGGATGGTTCGGCACCACCGGGGCGCATCACCGTGGTGACGGGCCGTTGCGGCGGATTCGTCGAGCGGCGGCAGAGTACGGCCGGCCCACTCAAGCTGCGGGGAAATACGGCAACCCCGCTCACGGCGTATCCCCCTCCAACGCCGCTCCCGCCTCGCCCGACACCGTCCAGCCCGCGTCGAAGCCCGGGAAGAAGAGGGGGACGTTCGTCTCGACCTCGGCCTGCATGACGAGGCCCTCGGGCGCGCAGTCGACCGAGGTGTCGGACCAGGCTCCGGGGAGGTGGGCGGTGCCCGCGGACTCGCAGGCGCCCGCCACATCGCCGTCGATCGCGTACGCGGCGGTGGCCGCGCGGGCCGCCTCGTCGGCGGCGTTGCCGGCGAGGGTGTAGCTGTAGCCGTAGAGGGCGGCCTGCCAGAGGATCGTCATCACGATGAGGATCAGCGGGAGCATCCCGGCGAATTCGAGCGTGGCCGAGCCCCGGTCGCCGCCCTTGCGGCGCAGGACCAGGGCACCCCGGTCCGAGGAGGAGGCGCGTCGGCGTCGGCCGCCACCCCCTCCCCCCTCCTGGGCCGTCACCAACTCCAGCTCGCCCGCCAGCGACCACAGCGCCTGCTTCACAGCCGAGCGGGCGTCCAGGTCCTGCAGCCGCCCCGCGTCCACCACCGACTGGAGTTCCTTGAAGGCGGCGGGCACGGCGTTGCGGGCCACCCTCGTGCCGGTGACCTTCTCGACGAGGGACGGCTGGATCTCCGTACCGCGTGAGTGGCGGTTGACGACCGTCAGGGTCTCCTCCGCCTTGCGGATCTGGAGGCGGTCCCAGAGGCGGACCATGCGTTTGGCGGCGCGGACGGCCACCACGTCCGGGGTCAGCAACAGCAGCGACTGGTCGGCCATTTCGACCGCCGCCGCCGTCGCCGCGTTCATCTGGGCGCCGCAGTCGACGATCACCACGTCGTGCCGGGAGCGGAGCGCGGCCAGGACCTGGCGGGCGACCCGGTCGGTCACCTCCTCGCCGCGTTCGCCCTCGGCGGGGGCGAGGAGGAGGGCGATGCCGGTGTCATGGGCGTACACCGCCTCCTGCAGGACCCGGGGGTTGATGTCCGTGATCCCGGCGAGGTCGGCGACCGAGCGGCGGAACTGTACGTCCAGGTACGACGCCACGTCCCCGGACTGCAGATCGAGGTCGAGGAGGGCGACCGTACGGCCGGACGCGCGGGCCGCCAGGGCGAGTTGGACGGCGGTGACCGTGGCGCCGACCCCGCCCTTGGCCCCGCTGACCGTGACGACGGTGCCGCCGGGGCCCGAGTACAGCTCGGCCGTACCGCTGCCGAGGTGGCGGCGCATACCGGCCGACCAGGCGGCGGCGGCCTGGACGCGTTCGGCGAGGGCGTCGTAGGAGAGGGGGAGGTTGACGATGCCGCGGGCGCCGGAGTCCATGGCGGCGGTGAGGACGCCGGTGCTGGTGTCGGAGGTGACGAGGACGACGCCGACCGCCGGGAAGCGCAGGACGAGGTCGCGGACCAGGTCCAACGCCGGTACGGGGCCGATCCGTTCATGGACCAGCACCACTTCCGGCAGCTCCTCCAGCGCCTCGGCGGCCAGCCGCGCGAGGGTGTCCAGGAGGGCCGTGGAGTCGGGTACGGGCGGCGCGGGTTCGGCGTCGGCGAGCTGGCTGAGGAGGGTGGTCAGGGAGCGGGCCGACTCGGCGTCGCCGACGGCGGGGAGGATACGGATGGTCACCGGGCCACCCCTGTTCCGGTCACCATGCTCATGCGACGTACCCCCATGCGACCCCCCATGCGACGTACCCCCGTTCGAGGTGGCGTCGTACGGACGTCCCGTACCGACCTCATCGCGTGGCCTCCTACTTGTCCTCGTCGAGGGTGTACGAACGGTCGTCCGGTTGGATCACGGTGGCCTCGTCGCCGCCCGCGACCAGGGCCATCCGGACATGCACGGCGAACGACTCGGCGAACGCGACGCGCTGGGCGTCGGCGGTGTCGAGGGCGAAGGTGATCGGGACGGCCTCGGTCGCCGTGCGGCGGCGGTCGCTGCTGGACTGGTTGGGTTCGAGCGGGGTGAGCTTGCCGACGTCGATCACCCGGGCGTCGGCGACCATCAACTTGGACGTGTCCTTGCCCGAGTCGCTGTCCTTGTCCTCGAACGTGGCGTAGATGTTGACCCGCGATCCAGGGTTGATCTTCCCGGCGACACCCGTGGACGCGTCGATCATGATGGCGATCTCCTGCTGCCCCGGATCGAGTTCGGGCCGCTCCACGATCATGTCGGACTGGAGGAGCGAGCCCTTCTCCAACTGCGTCACGGCGATCTTGCCGCGTATCTGCGCGAGATCGGTGACCGCCGTCTCCGACAGCCAGCGCTTGGGCATCGAGATCTTCTCGAACTGGCTCGCCGTGAGCTCCTTGTACGGCGCGATGTCCCGTTTCAGCCGGTACGCCGTCACCTCGGGCCCGACCTTCGAGTTCACGTCACGGATCACGGAGAGCACCCCGGCGAAGGCGGCCAGGGCGCACAGGGCCGACAGGACCAGGAGAATGACGCCACGGCGCTGGCGTGAGTTCATGACTCGGACAACCTCGATCGGGCGGGGGAACGGACGGGTCGAGCGGTCAAAGCTGTGGGGCGGTGCGGCGGTCGAGCCGTGACTCGCCTCGCCGCACAGCTACGTCCTCACGGGCTATGGAGTTGTCGTACGTTCATCGGCTGCCGTACGTAGGTCAGTTGTCGTACGTCGGTCATGTGACCCCCCGTGGCAGCGCGCGCACGGGTGCCGGTGGTTCCGGTTCTCGTAGGGGCGCCGCGCAGAAGCCGCAGCGGTCGCCGATGAGTTCCAGACCGCACCAGTGGCAGGTCTCGCGGCGTACGGAGGAGACGAGCTGGTAGAGCACGGAGACGTCGGAGAGGCCGGCGGCGAACTCGACGAGTTTGCCGGTGCCCCACCAGCGTGTGGACTCCTGCGGCAGCGGGACGTTCACCGCGCTCTGGACCTGCCAGGCGGGGGCGAGGGTCGAGCTGACCCATTCGCCGCCCCCCGGTGGCT
This sequence comes from Streptomyces sp. NPDC002643, assembly GCF_053592555.1. Classification (NCBI taxonomy): domain Bacteria; kingdom Bacillati; phylum Actinomycetota; class Actinomycetes; order Kitasatosporales; family Streptomycetaceae; genus Streptomyces; species Streptomyces sp. NPDC002643. The sequence continues at coordinate 124,429 of NZ_JBSFVY010000027.1, read as the reverse complement.
GCGGCCCCTGCGCCACGAGCAGCCGGGTGCCGAACTCCGGCCCGGCGAGCGGCTCCTGCGCGGCGCCGAGCCGTACGAGCTGGGGGCGCGGGTTGGCCAGGACGACGAACTGGGCGCCCGGCATCCAGGACTTGGCGTGCGACTTGAGGGTGACGGGGACACGGTCGAGCTTGGCGACGGAGCCGAGGTGGGCGCCGGCGTAGATGTAGTGCGCGAGGAGGCGTACGGCGGAGGCGAGTACGCCGGGGCTGAAGTCGCAGACGGACAGCTGGCGTAACTGCTGGGCGAGCAGGGCCAGTCCGAGGGGCGGGAGGTCGACGCCGAGGAGGGCGATGCGGTCGCTCTCCAGCACGGAGCGGACGGTGTGCAGCCGTCGGGCGACGGCGAGTTCCTCGGAGGTCGTGCGCGCCGCCGAGTGGAGGGCGATGACGTACCCGTGCTGCTCGATCAGCGCGTGCATACCGAGGAGGGAGTGTTCGAGGGTGGCCTGCGGCTGGACGACCGCGGGCGGGGTCTGCCGGTCATGCGGTGGGAGCACCAGATCGGAACTGGTGACGGCTATCGCGGTCGGCACGCTGCACACCACCCCGTTCACTGCGGCGTGGTGACGACCACCGCCTCAGTCGGCCCCTGTCGAGGTTCGGCGGCTGTCTCGCCGTCCCTCCTGCATCGTCTTGCATCAGCACCATATCCACGGCATGCCCCGATCAACACCGGATCTTCTTGATCAACTCACCCAAGGTGCGGGCCGTATCGACACAGAGTGAGACGCATATGCCTCAACTCGGCACGCGGCGAGGAGAATTGAGGCCCGCGACCGACCCCCGGAAGGGTGAACGCCTCTCGCGCACCCGGCATTGACAACCTTATTGGTCTGGACCGATCCGGACGACCGCGTGGAACGAACACGGCTACCTGAAGGGGATGTGGAACGAACACGGCTACCTGAAGGGGATGTTGAGCCAGGGGCTTCCGGGGTCGGACATCAGAATCCGGTGTGCCTCGACCATGTCGGTGTACCAGGCGCCGAACTCCTCCTCGTCGAAGTGGAGGCACCGGCCGAGGACGTACCCGGCGGAGAAGTCCTGCCAGGACCGGTACTCCAGCGCGGCGCGGCGTCCGGCCTCGACGACCGCGGACTCCGCTTCCGCCAGGGTGCAGTAACGCGCCCCCAGTCCCCACCGGGCCATCTTCGAGGCCCGCCCCAGATCCCATGCCTCGACGGAGGTGACGTACCGCCCCTCGTCCAGGACTCCGTCGGCACGCATCCGGGCCTCGTACCGGGTGATCCGCCCGATGAGATGCCGTACGCCCTCGATCCTGGCCTCGGTCTCCGCCTCGGGGCGCGGCTCGATCCGGGTGACCCCGTCGGGGCCCAGCACGGTCGAGCCGGCGGCGTTGGCGCGCAGGACGTTCTCGGCGGCCTGCCGCCAGTACCCCGCGTCGACGTGGCCGCCGAAGTCGCGGGCGATGGAACGCCGCAGGCCGAGGGCGAACTCCCAGACCGGGCTGGACCCTTCGCACGCCAGCAGCTGTCGCTGCCGCCCCTGCCAGTCCTCCCGTGTCGTCACGCCCCACCACTCGCGCAGCCGTCGGCGCTCCCCGGGGTAGCCGGTGCCGTGCCAGGCCATGGCGTTCCAGAGGGAGCCGTTGTTGACGCACAGCAGCGCGCCGCAGGCCAGACCGTGGGCGACGGGCCCGTGCAGGGCCCCACCGACCATGAGCGCACGCAACGCCGTGGGCCTCGGCGGGCTCCCCACCCGGTCGGAGTGCTGGACCCAGGCCGCCGACTGCGGGGGTGTCAGCGGCAGAAACGCCTCGCAGGGGCTCCCCTGGTCGACGACCATCACCAGCGGGTCCCCGGGCTCCCACACCCGGGCGAACCACCCGAGCGGATTCCAGTCGAACACCCTCTCCGGCTCGGGCGCGGGCAGAATCCCCTCCGTGAACACCGCCCAGACCCGGCCTCCGGCCACCCTCGGATCACGGCCGAACACGGGAGCCGTACCGCCGGGTGTGGCGTCGGCCCGGTCCCGCCGGATCTCGAAGAACACCCGACTCCGGGCGAGTGTGTCGAAGTAACCGGCCCAGTCCGCCCGTTCCTTGGCCTGCGACAGGGCCCGCTCGACGTCGGTGGGCGCGCTCCAGGCGGACGACGAGGTGGCCGGGCTCCAGGCGGACGACGAGGTGGTCGGGCTTCCGGTCGTCGAGGGAGAGGGGTAACGCGGTAGACCCGAATGCGGGGGCGTACCCGGCGGCGGCCCGAACGACATGCTTCCCTCTGTTCCTTCCACTACGCGGACCTGTACGCGACGGCAAACGCAACGGCAACGGCGTTGCAGCCCGCAGGATGCCGATGCGATGATCGCACGCATGTCTGATCAAGGGGCGGGCGACGGACCGATGGACGGTGTCGCACCGAGGTCGAGGCTCTCGGACTACGTGGAGATGGCCTCCCGGCAGGAAAAGAGCCCACCGGCCGTGGCCACCGTCCCGGAGGAGACCGCCGCCCTCCCGTACGGCGCTGCCGCGGCGCCGCCCGAAGGGCGCCCCACTCCTTCAGACGCCACTCCTCCCGAGACCACTCCTCCCCAGAGCACTCCTCCTGAGACCACCCCCGAGGAGGCGGCCCTGATCAGGCGTCGTCGGCGTGAGGGTGCGGCTGTGTTGGGTGAGTTCCGTCGTACGGCGGTGTTGTTGCCCCTCGGTGAGGACGGCTCCCCGCTGACCGTCGACTTCGGTGGTATCCGCTGGATTCTCGCGTTCTCGGACGAGGTGGCGTTGGCGCGGTTCGCCATCGCAAGGGGTGAAGGGTCGCGGGAGTGGTCCTACGAGCGGGTGCTGGGTGCGCGGTTGCTGGATGTGGCGATTCCGGTGATGGCGGTCGCGGCGGGGGCGGTGCCGTACGGGGTGGCGTTGGACGCGGGGGGTCCTGAGGGCGAGGGTGCGTTGTTCCCGCCGGTGCGGGGCATCGTGCCGGACGCGGCGGCGGTGGACGTTGATGCGGACGTGGATGCGGAGTCGGTGGACGTGAACGCGGAGTCGGTGCGGTGAGCGACGGCGGCAACGGTCCCGGTGGTGGTGGCGGTGAGGCGGCCGGTCTGGTCCCCGGTGATGTCGCGGGTGCCAAAGACCTGCAGTACCAGGGCCTGGCGGAGATAGCGCAGGGCATCGACCTGGCCCTGGACGAGCTGGGTGAGCTGGGCATGATCGGCGAGGCGAGCGCGGGCCGGGGTTTTGCGGATCTGGCCCTGTCGGGCCTGGAGTTGGGCCATGAGGGGCTGACATCGGCGCTCGGCTCGTTCTGCGAGCGCTGGGAGTGGGGTGTGCGCACCCTGGTCCTGGAGGGCAACAGGTTCGCGGAGGGTGTGGGGCTGGCGGCGGGGACGATGCACGAGACGGACCAGTACATCGAGGGTGCGCTGAAGGTCAGCGCGAACGCGGTGATGGGCAATCCGCACCTGTCCGAGGACCAGGTCACGCAGATGTCCTGGGACGAGATCGGCGACAACCACATGTTCGCCGGCGCGGACTGGAGCGGGGAGTCGTTCCAGCGGGCCCAGGACGACGTCGAGCAGATCTGGGACGACGCCGGACGTGAGATCGACACATCCCCCTTCCTCGACGGACAGCAGCCGGACGGGGACGGGCAGCGGCCGGACGGGGAGGGGCGGCAGCCCGGTGACGGGGGCGCGGGCCGATGAGCGACTGGAGTCTGAAGGGCCTCGCCGACCGTGCCGGGGATGCCGCCAACACGGTCGTCGGCAAGGGCGAGGAACTCTGGGACGACGGCAAGAAGCTCGTGGGCGAGGGCATCGACGCGGGCACCGACTACGCCGGCGAGAAGCTGAAGGACTTCGGCCTCGAAGGGCTGGGCGAGAAGGTCCAGGACACCGGGGACGGCTGGGCCTCGTCCCTGGGCGCCACCCCCGGCGAACAGCAACTCGGCCAGAGCACCGAGGCGAACGAACTCGTCCACGGCAGCCCCGCCCGTATCCGGGAGTCCGCCGCACACCTGAAGGACTTCAACACGGCGTTCGACAAGGTCGCCGACGGCATGGCCAAACTGGACTCCTCACAGTGGAAGGGCGAGGCCGCCGAGACGTTCCGCGAGAAGTTCGGCGTGCACCCCAAGAGGTGGCGGCACGCGGCCGACGCCTGCGACAACGCCGCGAAAGCGCTGGACGCGTACGCGGACACCGTCACATGGGCCCAGGGCCAGGCCCAGGACGCCATCAACACCTACAGAGAAGGCCAGGCAAGGGCCAAAGCGGCCTGGGACACCTACGCCACCGAGGCCGGCATCTACAACGCCAAACTGAAGGCGAACCAGGACCCCGGCCCCACACCACAGGAGCCCGTCGACCCCGGCAAGACGGACCTCGACCACGCCCACGAGATCCTCAAAGAAGCCCGCCGCCAACGCAACGAAGCCGCCCGCACAGCCGCCACCACCATCAAAACAGCCCTGGCCCACGCCCCCGCCGAACCACCCCCCGCCCTCCGCCTGGTCACCAACTTCGCCGACCAGGGCGCGGCAGCGAGCACCGAACTCCTCCACATCGCGGGCGGCGCCGTCAAAGGCACCGCCGGCCTGGTCACCTTCGCCCGCAAGATGACCTTCTACGACCCCTACAACCTCGCCCACCCCGCCGAGTACTACAAGAACGTCAACATGACCCTCGCGGGCGTGACCACCACCATCACCCACCCCGACCGAGCCCTCAAAGACGCCTGGGAAACCTTCAAGAAGGACCCCTCCGAGTTCGGGGGCCGCGCACTCCCCGAAGTCTTCGGCACCAAGGGCATGGGCCTGGGCCGAGGGGGTATACGGGGCGCGGCCAAGAACGCGTTGGACGACGTGGCCGAGTCGGGTGCGGCCCAGCGACGGCTGAGGGACACCGTCGACGAAGCGCCCCACGAGCACGACAACCCGAACCAGAAGGTCGAGAAGGACCCGACCGACCCCGTCGACCTGACCACGGGCAAGATGTATCTGCCACAGACGGACGCGGCCCTGCCCGGAGCGCTCCCCCTCACCTTCAAGCGGCGGGTGGAGTCGGGCTATCACTTCGGCCGTTGGTTCGGCCCGTCCTGGTCCTCCACCGTCGACCAGCGCCTGGAGATCGACTCCGAGGGCGTCGTCTTCGTCACCGAGGACGGACTGCTCCTCGCCTACCCCCACCCCGCCCCGGGCGTCCCCACCCTCCCCAGCCACGGCCCGCGCTGGCCCCTGGACCGCGAGGACGGCGGCTACACCGTCACCGACCCCCGCACCCACCGCGTCTGGCACTTCACCGACCGAAGCGAAGAACTGGCCGTCCTCGAACAGATCGACGACCGCAACGGCAACTGGATCACCTTCGAGTACGACACCGAAGGCACCCCGCTGGGCATCGCCTCCAGCGCGGGCCACCACATACGCATCACGACGGACACGGGCCGCATCACCGCCCTCCATCTCGCCGCCACCGGCGAGGAGCTGAAACGCTACGCCTACACGGACGGCAACCTCACCGAGGTCATCAACTCCTCGGGCCTGCCCCTGCGCTTCACGTACGACGAGTCGGCCCGCGTCACCTCCTGGACCGACACCAACGACCGCTCGTACACCTACGAGTACGACGACCGGGACCGCTGTATCGCCGAGGGCGGCACACACGGCCACATGACGCTCCGCTTCACCTACGGCGAGCCGGACCCGGCGACAGGCCACCGCACGACGACCACGACCACCAGCGAAGGCCACACCCGCCACTTCGTCATCAACGAGGCCTGCCAGGTCGTCACCGAGATCGACCCCCTCGGCGCGGCCACCCACTTCGAACGCGACCGCTACCACCGCCTCCTCTCCCGCACCGACCCACTCGGCCGCCGGACCTCATTCCGCTATGACACAGCGGGCAACCTGACCTCCGTCACCCGCCCCGACGGACGCGAGGCGAAGGCGGAGTACAACGACCTGGGCCTCCCCCTGAAGGTGGTGAACCCCGACGGCACGGTGGTCCGCCAGACCTACGACGCCCGAGGCAACCGCACCTCACTGACCACCCCCACAGGCCACACCACCCACTTCACCTACAACGAGTCGGGCCACCTGACGAGGGCAACGGACCCCCTCGGCAACACGACGACCCTCGACTGCGACCGATCCGGCCTCCCCCTACGCATCACGGACCCGACCGGCGCGCAGACCACCTACACCCGCGACCCCTTCGGCAGACCGACGACGATCACAGACCCGACGGGCGCCACAACCCACCTGGAATGGACCCCGGAAGGCCACCTCACCCGCCGCACGGCCCCCGACGGCACAACGGAGTCGTGGACGTACGACGGCGAGGGCAACTGCACCACCCACACCGACCCGATGGGGGCCGTCTCCCACTTCGAGTACACCCACTTCGACCTCCTCTCCGCCCGCACGGGCCCGGACGGCGTCCGCTACGAGTTCGACCACGACACAGAACTCCGCCTGACCCGGGTGACGAACCCGCAGGGCCTGACCTGGGACTACGAGTACGACCCGGCGGGCCACCTGGCCTCGGAAACGGACTTCGACGACCGCACCCTCACCTACACGCACGACGAGGCGGGCCGCCTGACGTCCCGCACGAACGCGCTGGGCGAGGTGGTGTCGTTCGAGCGGAACGCGCTCGGCCAGGTGACCCGCAAAGACGCGGCGGGCAAGGCAACGACGTACGCGTACGACTTGACAGACCAGTTGGCCCAGGCGACGGGCGCGGACACGACCCTGACGATCCTCCGGGACCGCTACGGCCGAGTCCGCTCGGAAACGGTCAACGGCCGCGAACTGACGTACGCGTACGACGAGTTCGGCCGCAGAACGAGCCGTACGACCCCGACGGGCGCGACGACGACGTGGACGTACGACGCGACCGGCCGCCGCACAGGAATGACTGCCTCCGGCCGCACAATCGACTTCACGTACGACGAGGCAGGCCGAGAACTGACCCGCCGCATAGGCGAGACGGTCACCCTGGAGCACGCGTACGACGCCGTGGGCCGAGTCCTGGAGCAATCGGTACGGGCGCCCGGCGGCCACTCGATCCAACACCGCGCCTACACCTACCGCCCCGACGGCAACCTGATCGGCATCGACGACCAGCTCTTGGGCACGCGGAGTTTCGACGTCGACGCGGCGGGCCGCGTAACGGCAGTCCACGCGCCGAACTGGACGGAAACCTACGCCTACGACGAGGCCGGCAACCAGACCGCAGCCGCTTGGCCCTCGTCCCACCCAGGCCAGGAGGCGGTGGGCGAGCGCGCGTACACAGGCACCCGCATCACCCACGCAGGCAAGGTCCGCTACGAACACGACACGTTGGGCCGCATCACCCTCCGCCAAAAGCCCCGCCTCTCCCGCAAGCCGGACACCTGGCACTACGTATGGGACACCGAGGACCGCCTAACGGCAGTCACAACCCCAGACGGCACCCACTGGGGCTACACCTACGACCCCATGGGCCGCCGCACAGCCAAACTCCGCCTGGCGGACGACGGCGAAACAGTCGTCGAACGCGTGCTCTTCACCTGGGACGGCACAACCCTCTGCGAACAAACGACAACGTCCCCGTCCCTCCCAAACCCGGTGACCCTGACGTGGGACCACCGGGGCCTGCACCCCATCGCCCAAACAGAACGCATCACCGCCGCCGACGCCCCACAAGAGGAAATCGACTCCCGCTTCTTCACCATCGTCACAGACTTGGTCGGCACACCCAGCGAACTCGTAGACGAACAGGGCGAAATCGCCTGGCGTACACGAAGCACAATATGGGGGGCAACAGCCTGGGCGTCAAAGAGCCCCGCATACACACCCCTGCGCTTCCCAGGCCAGTACTACGACCCCGAAACGGGCCTCCACTACAACTACCTGCGCCACTACGACCCCGAGACGGCCCGCTACCTCACACCTGATCCGCTCGGCATCACTCCCGCCCCCAACCCAACTGCGTACGTCCACAACCCTCACACCTGGTCCGACCCTCTGGGGTTGGCCCCCTGTCGACGCCCGCAAGAACGACCCACAACAGACCAAAAAGCGGACGGTAATACCTGGACTTCAGATCTGAGCCACGTAACAGGAAAGACAGCTCAAGCAAGAAATCGAGCCATAGCTGCGATCATCAATGAAGACTTCCCGGACCTCAATTTCACACACGAGCCACAATACAGCCCATGGGCAAGCACTGGAATCGCGAAACCAAATGAAGGAAGTCAAATCGGCTGGAAGTCGTTTGTAAGTAGAGAAGAATTGCGTGACAGCCTGATCCACGAAGAGTTGCACCATAGGTGGTATTCTCGCGGAATCCCTCCGGGAACCCATCACCCTCGCGACGGATCCGGCACCTCCGAACTATTCTATGAGATAATTAGGCGATACAAGACGATGAGAGGCTGGAATGCTCCAGAGGAATAGGAGTTAGCATGACCGAACAAGCCGCAAAACTTACCGCCGAGTGCCCGCAATGCCAGAAAAGGATCGAAGGTTGGGCCGTTCAAATGATCCGCAATCAGCGACTTCACTGGGAAGTCGAGTGGGCTTGCGATACGTGCGGAAACTGGCATGACGGAGACTGGGGAATAGCTCCCGACTATGTTCGCGACGCCCTCTTGAAAGATCACGGTTTTTACCGCGCAAGAGTCACGGCAGCCAATCCCGCCAAGGGTAAGGTATTGAAGGCTTTCCGTGACGCGCTAGGAGCGTCGCTCAGCGATGCGAAAAATTGGGCACAGGAGGCTGTCGGCGAAGGATTCCGAGGCACATACATAGAAGCATCACTGATCAGCAAACTCCTTCAAATGCACGGGATTGAATCGAGCGTCATTCCGGAACGTCCGTAGTACAGGGTGCGACTCGGCATCTTCCCTCGCAGGCTCGCACTGGGTTCCAGCCGAACCTCACCGCTCCTCCGTGCACACCTGAGAGACTCCAAGAACGCCCGAAAGTTGCACGCTTGTAGCGCATCACGACTTGGACGTCGCAGAGGTTCACTGGTAGTACATGCAAGAGTTCACACGGGAGCAAGAGCGCCAACTCGTCGCCGGACCCAGGTGCACCGAGGATCCAACCGAGCGGACATGCCCCGCGTGCGGGGCACAGGCTGTCCGCATGTACATTTCTCGATTCTCCACCGAAAGCCGGGCATCACGCATCATCTATGCATGGTGTGCTTCCTGTAGACGATTCAAAGGGTGGACAGGTCCGGATACTGACGGCTTGCAATTCGGTGACCCCTTGGAAAGTCTTTCGAAAGAAGAGCGGACAGCACTACGGAAAGACTTTAACGCATTCTTGTGACACTTGGACAACCTATGGGAAACCGGCGAAATTCCGCAGAAATTTAGTCGGCAACCCTTGCTATACCGGGTGTCAACTCAACTGAATCGATAATGAACCATGGACCAGAGTAGACTAAGCACACTCGTAGCCTCCGCAGCCGATTCGGGGGTTTACAATGCAGCCATCGTGAATCGCCTTTCGATGGTCGAGACTATCGAGGCAGGGGAAGTGCAGAAAGACGGCCTTCTGCACACATATCGCCGCAGACTCAGGAGATCCGCGAACAATCCTGAACTGTACCGCGAAACGGAATCCCTCGTCTCCTTCTTGGAGGAATTCCCCGACGAGCGCCTCACCATGATAAGCGTCGGACTCGTCGGGGGTGGATACGAACTCTTCCTTGGAGACTCCGCCGCAACCAAAATCCTTTATTGGATGCGAATGTTCTCCCGATAGTTTTATGCGAGGTGGGAGTCCGACACGCGGTCAGGCACCGCCAGTCGACAACTGGAACCACACCACCTTCCAGCCGCGCTTTCGCCAGTCTCCAGTGACGCGGTAGCGGCCCCAGAGGTCGGCGAGGGATTCGACGAGGTACAGGCCTCGGCCGAAGTTCTGGTCCGGGGTGGTGGGGAGCGGGTCGGGGAGTTCGGGGTGGTTGTCCAGGACGGCGACGTGGACGTGGTCGGGGCGAGCCCGGAGGGTGAGGGTGATGAGGCTGCTGGAGTGCTTCATCGCGTTCGAGAGCAACTCCGAGGCCAGGAGTTCCGCCGTGTCGGCGAGGTCCGGCGGGCAGGGCCGACCGAGAGTGCCGTGCGGATCGCGTGACGGCCGACGGCGGGGGTTCGGGGGTCGTTCGGCAGCTCCAGTTGGCACTGGAAGGCGCGGCGGGTCTTCGTGGCAGAGGGGCCAGGCGGCGGGACAGGGCAGGCGGCCGGGATCGCTTCGGGCATGAGGGTTCCCCTCGAGGGCGCGACTGCTGTGTGTAGCTTGTGCATTACCAAATGTAAGGAATGCAGGGTTATGTTGCCCTCAACTTAGGGAAACACAAGCACCACTCAGAGTGGCGCTGGCTTCGAGGAGGAACGGCATGGCCGCGAGGACGTCACCGACGGAGCGGCAGAAGAGGCTCGGGGCGGAGGTACGGAGGATGCGCACCGCTGCCGGCATGACCGGGGAGTACGCCGCCGGGCTGCTCGGTGTGGACCGGGGCAAGATCTCCAACATCGAGTCGGGCACACGCGCCATCAGTGCCGAGCGGCTGCGTACGTTGGCCTGCGACTGCGACTGCGACGACGAGGCGTACATCAGCGCCCTGGTCGCGATGACCCAAACCTCCGAGCGGGGCTGGTGGGAGAGGTACCGTGGCAGTCTTCCTGCCGGACTCCTCGACATCGCCGAGTTGGAACACCACGCCGTACGAATCCGGAGCGTTCACCTGATCCACATGCCAGGGCTCCTACAGTCGAGTGACCACGCCCAAGCCGTCTTCAAGGCCGCGCTGCCGGAGCTGCCCGAGCATGAGATCGCCCTGCGGCTCGCGCACCGCCTGGAGCGTCAGCGGGTCCTGCAGAACGACCAACCCACCGAGTATGTGGGGATACTTCACGAGGCGGCACTTCGCATGCGGTTCGGCGGACGCAAGGTCGCACGGGGACAGCTCGATCATCTGCTCGCCGTGTCAGATTGGGCCAACATGTCGCTACGGGTATTCCCGTTCGAGGCAGGTTCGTTCCCTGGGGCGGGGCAGACCGTGATCTACATGGAGGGCCCGGTGCCACAGCTCGACACCGTGCAGATTGACAGTACCCACGGGCCGGAATTCCTGTACCAGGAAGCCCAGTTGTCCAAGTATCGGACCCAACTGGACTGGATGGAGGAGCGCGCGCTTTCACCCGAGAAATCGCGCGCCTTCATCCAGGGCATCGCCCGCCAACTCTGAGGAGACGACCATGGCCGACATCACGTGGGAAGACCCCTTCTGCGCCGAGGGATCGGCCTGCTTCCGCCTCGGCACCGACGCCTCCGGCAACGCCTACATCGCCATAGCCGGTGCCGAGGACGACCACCTCACCGACACCCGCGAAGCGCTGCGCACGCTCATCCTCGACATCAAGGCCGGCAAGGTGGATCACCTGCTCTGAGCTTGACTCTGTCGGGGATCTTGGAGTTCTCCGGTGCGGCAACCTGGTCGACGGGGAGGATTGGGGAGTTCCGCAGACCGTTGCGGCTGTCGAGGTGCCCGTGGTCCCTTCGCCCCCGTTCCGGTGAGCACGTTCCGCCTCTGACCCCGCGCGGGTCGCGCGGGCGAGCAACCCGGGTGGCACGACGGCGATATGGGTGCGGGACCAGCTGGATGGGCTGCGGCGCGACGAGGACTTCGCGGACTGGTACCCCAGTGACGGACGTCCGGGGCTCTGCAACTCCGCGTCCGCGCCGAGCAGCAGACGCCCGAGTGGAAGCCCCGATACGCGGTCCGCTCCGGGGTGGAGGGCACGGTCAACGAGTTCGCCCACGGGCACGGCATGCGGCGCTGCCGCTACCGAGGACAGGGAAAGGTCCACGTCCAGCACGTGTTGACGGCCATCGCCGTCAACATCGAGCGCCTCAGCGGACGGTCACCGGCTGAGGAAGCCCCCACCCCGCCGGCCGACTGCCTTCCAGAACTACCTCGACCAGCGCGAAATCCTTCGCTCGAAGTCCTGGCGAATCCTGGGCAGTTGACTTCGCCGGCACCAAGATCCCCGACAGAGTCAAGCTGAGGTCTGCCACTTGCCGCTCGCCTGGCGGCGTCGGTGGATGCGCAAGGCCAGCCGTGCTTGTGGGAAGGCGGTCCTGCCCGGGTTCGCTCCGGAAACTCGGGCAAGCTCGTATGAGCGTTCGCTTACGTGGGAGAGAAAGAGTGCCATGTCGCCATGCGGACAGGATCTTCCCAGTGACCAGCCCTACTTGCGTCCTGGACCGGGGGTGTTACCCCGGTGTCGCAGCGGTGGGCGGTGGGGCGGGCCCGCGACCGGTTGGTGTTCCGTCGTCGGCCGGCAGTTCGCGGGTGCCGGCCCGGGCGAGGATGATGCCGATGCCGGCAGCGGAGGCGGCGGCGATGAGGCCACCGGACAGCAGGCTGACGCGCGCGCCGTGGGCGTCGGTGACCCAGCCGATGATGGGTCCGCTGATAGGGGTTCCACCGACGAACACCATCGTGAACAGGCTCATGACGCGTCCGCGCAGGGCAGGCTCGGCGGCGAGCTGGATGCTGGCGTTCGCCGTGGTGTTGAAGGTCAGCCCCAACGCGCCCAGCGGCGCGAGCAGCAGCACGAAGAGCCAGTACCAGGGCGAGAGCGCGGCCGCGACTTCCAGCATGCCGAAGCCGATGGCGGATCCGGTCAGCAACCATGCCCCGACGACGCCGCGGCGAGCGGCGAGCAGGGCGCCGGTCAACGAGCCGATGGCCATGAAGGAGTTGAAGAGGCCGTAGGCACTGGCGTCACCGTGCCAGACGGTGAGGGCGAAGGCGGAGAGCCAGACGGGAAAGTTGAAGGCGAAGGTGCCGATGAACCCGACGAGGGTGATCGGCCAGATCAATCCGGGGTGCCTTGCGACATAGCTCAGACCTTCACGCAGCTGGCCCTTGGCGCGCGGTACGCGCTCGACGGCGTGCAGTTCCGAAGTTCGCATCAGGAGCAGTCCGGTGACGGGAGCGCCATAGGACAGGGCGTTGAAGAGGAGCGCCCAGCCGCTGCCGACGGTAGTGATCAGCAAGCCCGCGACTGCCGGGCCGATCAGCCGTGTGCTCTGGAGGCTGGCGGAATTCAGTGCCACTGCGTTGCGGACGTCGGCGGGGCCGACCAACTCGGCGACGAAGGCATGGCGGGCCGGGTTGCAGACGGCGGCGGCCATGCCGGAGAGGAAGGCAATGGTGTAGACGTGCCAGACCTGCACATGGCCGGTGAGCGTGAGCACGGCGAGCGGGAGGCCGAACAGCCCCATCGCGGATTGCGCGGCCAGCAGTAGCTTTCGCCTGGAGTAGCGGTCGGCGATGACACCGCCGTAGAGCCCGACGAGCAGCACGGGCAGGAACTGCATCGCGGTCGTGATCCCGACCGCGAAGGAGGAGCCGGTGAGACTGAGCACGAGCCAGTCCTGGGCGATCCGGGAGAACCACGTCCCGGTGTTGGAGACAACCGCGCCTGCCGCGTACAGGCGGTAGTTGCGTATCTTCAGTGAGCTGAAGGTGTCACGCCTGCGGGTGGGGGCAGCGCCGGAAGGAGGGGAAGGCTGGGGTACGGCGTCTGGTGCTGCTGCCGAACTCAATCGTGGTTCGCCCCCTCGGCGGATACTTCGCCACCCGCGCGCCCTGTTCCATGTCCCCGCACCATCCGGCGCCGCCCGCGTACGCCACCGTCATGCTCACCCTGAAGTGGTCTACACGGCTGCGGGGTCGGTCGTCCCGGCGGGAGTCACGCCCATCCGCGTGTCGTAGGGCGAGAACGACCAGCGCCACACACTTCGCATGTAGTCGTCCGTGTATTTCTCGTGGTAGGTGTCGAACCATTTGACGAGTGTCTCCTCACCGAGGAGTTCATACACAAGCTCGTACTGCCTGGTGAACACATCACGATTTTCCTGCATGACCATCTCCGGGTTGCGTTCATACCTGGCGAGGGTCTCGTCGTAGATCCGCTTGGGCGTTGGCACATGGTGCATATACCGGCCGAAGTAGCGGAGGCAGAATTCGTGGTACTCGTTGGTGAAGAGGATGAACGTGTGCCACATTTCATCGATCATCTTCGTCGACTGGCTGAACCCCAGGAAGACCTTTCCAAGGTTTTCCTCGGTGTAGGCGCACAGCCACAACCACTTCTTCATATCCTCGAAGAGCTCTTCGGCGTCTGCCATCGGGATATCCCAAGTTTCCAAGAAGCGATGCACTACGTCGTCGTTCTTGAACGTTTCCAACTCCGCGAGCGTCTTCATGGTATGCGTCTCCAGATGTCGTGGATCCTGCTTATCGAACCGGCGCCGGGCCTCCTGCGCGGGTGGTTCAGTGCCAACGCAGGAGGCCCGGCCTAGAAGACCGATGAAGATCTTGCTCTGGCTACCCGGCTCACCCTGGATTGCCGGTAAATGTCGATCGCCATGAATCGGTGCGAGCCGGGCGTGATTTCAAGATCTTCAGGACGCTCCTAGAGCAACCGTCAGAGCTCGTCGTAGCTGCAGCAGTAGGTGACGTTCACGACGTTCTTCTTGATGAGTTCCTCGATGAGCTTCGCCTTCATTTCCTGCTCCTTAACGATCCTGTTTGTGCGTCACCCGTCTCGGTGACGTCTGGATCATCGTGCGCCGAGAGCCCGCCTCCGGGTACCTGAAACGTTATAGGTTGCACGGCGAGATCCTGGGCGAGTTGCCGGTCAGGGTGCTGATGGCAAGTTCAATGCGCTGTCCCGTGTCTGCTGTCGCGCTTCCCCCATCCCTGCCGTGCTGGAGAAGCTGGGTCCGCTGGATGCGGGCCGGAATTCCTGTACCAGGAAGCCCAGTTGTCCAAGTATCGAACCCGACTGGACTGGATGGAGCGCATCGCCCTGTCGCCCCAAGCGTCCCTCGACTTCGTCCACGGCATCGCCAACCGCCTCTGAGGAGACGCCCGATGAACGGTACGACGATCACCTGGGAAGAACCCTTCTGCGGTGAGGGCAACTCATGCTTCCGCCTCACCTGCTCTGAGGTGTTGAGGCGTTCCGAGGAGTGACCGTGGTCTGGCCGTGCGGGCCTTTGCAGTAGCGTGCTGACGTGTCCATACCCCCTCAGCCCCAGCCTCCGTACGGCCCGCCGCCCCACGCCGCCGCCCCTCACGGTCAGCCGTACCCGGCTCCGCAGGCCTCGTACGGCCAGCAGCCGTACCCGCCGCAACAGCAGCCCTACTACGGTCAGCCGCCCGCCTCGCCCTACGGCGCTCCGCACCCCTCGTATCCCCACCCCGCCACCTGGGCTCCGCCTCCCAAGAAGAAGAGCGGTGTGGGGCTCGCCCTCGGGATCGTGGGCGGGATCGTCGGGCTGGTCGTGATCGGCACTCTGGGTATCAGTGCCGGCAGCCTGCGGGAAGCCGGGACACCGTTCCCGGCCGCCGAGTACGAGTTGGTGCTGTCGCAGACGCTCCTCGACGGCGAGTACGAGTTGGCCCAGGACCTCGGGGATTCCGGGGGCGACGAGGCGGCCGAGCAACTGAATGACGCCTCGTACGCCCGTGATGTCGAGGGGATCTCCGGAATGTATGGCGCCGGAGGCGACGTGGCCGAGGGGCAGTTGACGATTTCCGGAGCGTACGGGCGGTTCAAGAGGGCCGACGCAAACCGTGACTCCGTACTCAGAGGCGCCGCCACCGCCGACGGCTTCACCGTCGTCCAGGAGCCCACGGACTTCGAGCCGGCCGGCTCGGACGTGACCGTCACCTGCCAGGTGCTCCTCATGACCGAGGAGGAGGTTACGCTCCCGATGTGCGCCTGGGCCGATGGCAACACCATGGCCATGGTCGCCGAGGTCACCCCCGAGATCTCCGCCCGGGAACCCGAGGAAGTGGACATGGCCGCCTTCGCCGACCGGACCGTCCTGGTCCGCTCCGAGATCAGACAGGCGATCGGCTGACCGCCTCATCCGAGGCCCCTTCGGATCACCCCATCGGGCGGTAGTAACCCAGTACATGGGCCAGGTGGGGGAACCACTGCTGGAGGCGGGTTCGGGGCTTCGCCTCCACCACGCACTCGTAGAAGCTGCCGTCCGCGTGGATCACCGCGACCATGAGGGACTTGCCGTTGGGGCTCGCCTTGTAGTGGACGCTGCGGATCTCCGGCCAGGGGAATTCGATCGCGATGCCGTGGTCCTCGAAGGCGACGCCGGATGCGTCGATGACGATCGAGTTGTGGCGGTCCACCGCCAGGAACTCCGGGCCCTGGACCTGCCCTTGGCCAGGGCCCTGCGGCGGCACACCACCCGCCGCGTACGGCATCCCCGCCGGGGGGTACGGCTGCGGGGCGGCGTACGGCTGCTGCTGCGGCGGCGGAGCGTACGGCTGAGGCTGCTGCGGCGGCTGTGGCGGCATGTGCGGCTGCGGCTGTCCGTACGAGTTCGGGGGCTGCCCGTACGGCTGCGGCTGCGGTTGCGGCTGCTGCTGCGGTGGGGCGGGTGGGGGCGTGCTCGGGGGCGCGTACGGCTGGGGCGGGGGGCCGAAGCCCTGGCCGTTCTCCGGTGGAGTCGCCTGTTGGGCCTGTTGGGCCTGCTGGCTCTGTCGGTCCTGCTGGCCCTGCTGATCCCCGTCGCCCATCGTCCTCTTGGTCCCCTTCACCCTGTTCGTCCATCCGAAGCATCGGTGTGACCCGTGCCGCCCGCACCGTATCTCCCGCGTCCATGAAACATTCCCCGGGGGCCACCGCGTCAATGGAGTGACAAGCCATGGCCGGGCGACGCAGCACCCAGGGGGAACCGCAGATGAGACAAGTCCGCGCGGACGAGTATCAGGAGTTCGCGGCGGCGCGGGCGGGACACCTGTACCGGTCCGCGTGTCTGCTCACCGGTGGGGACACCCATCTCGCCGAGGATCTGGTGCAGGAGACGCTCGGGCGGTTGTACGTGAAATGGGGGCGCGTGCGGCGGGTCGACAATCCCGCCGGGTACGCGCAGACCGTGCTCACCCGTACGTTCCTCGCGCATCAGCGGCGGCGCAGTAGCAAGGAGCGGGCGACCGATTCGTTTCCCGACGTGCCCGCCGCGCCCGGCTCCGACGCCTCCCTTCGGCTCACCCTCGTCCAGGCGCTCGCCCAGCTGCCGCCCAAGGACCGGGCCGTTGTCGTCCTGCGGTACTGGGAGGACCGGTCCATCGAGGAGACCGCCGCCGCCATGAACGCCAGTTCGGCGGCCGTACGGACCCGTTGCGTACGCGCCCTCGCCCGGCTCCGGGTGCTTCTCGGGGACGGCATCGGCGAGTACGTCACACCATGAGGCCGGCACCACGGCCCCCGTACGCCCGCACCAACACCCGCACCACCACCTCGCACCCACACCCAGAAACGGCGGTTCACCATGCCCCAGGAACAGCACGATGACCCTTTCGAGGGCAGGCTCGGCGACGCCCTGCGGCGGGCCGGGGGCGCCTTCGAGGCCGATGGGCACGCCCTGGTCGGCGGGGGTGCCGTACGGGGACGGAGGATGTTGTTCCGGCGGCGGGCCGCCCTGGTGGGTTCAGTGGCCGGGGTCGCGCTCGCCGGGGTGGGCGGGGCCGCCCTGGTCCTGCCGGGCGGCGCCGGGGCCGATGACGGTCGGAAGCAGTCCGTCGCGGCCGAGCCCACCGGCTCCGGCACCCCCACTTCGAGCAGCTCCGGTGACGGCGTCCGCGCAGTCTCCGGTGACGAACTCGTCCAGCGGCTCAAGGAGTTGTTGCCGGAGGGGAAGTTCAGCGGGGAGTCCTCGCGCGGCACGGGCGACGCGCTCGGGCCGTACGCGCATGTCGTGTACGACGACGGCGAGGGCGGGGCCGCCGTGGAGGTCGGGCTCGGGTGGATCGAGGGCGGCAGCGACGGCGAGAACGGCCGACAGCTCACCACCTGCCCGGACAAGACCTTCGTCGAGTTCGACTCCTGCGAGGAGAGCACCCTGTCGGACGGTTCACGGCTGCTGCTCTACAAGGGGTACGAGTACCCGGACCGACGGGTGGACACCAAGCACTGGTACGCGCGGTTGGTCACTCCGGACGGGTACAACGTCAGCGTCCTGGAGTGGAACGCCGAGGCCCAGAAGGACGCGCCGGTCACCCGGGACGAACCCCCGCTGTCCACCGAGCAGTTGAAGGAGGTCGCCCTCGCCACGACCTGGCGTGACGCCATCGACTCCATCCCTGAGGAGGGGGCGGAGGAGGACGACGGGGCGGCGGGGAAGGAGGAGTCGTCGACCGTGCGGCCCGGCGACGGCTCCCCTGACTCCCCCGGCTCCGGCGGCTCCGGTGACTCCCAGGGGTCCGCCTCCGTCGATCCCCCGATGGTCTCCGGTGACATCATCCAGAAGACCCTTCTGGAGTTGCTGCCCGACGGGGTCGATGTCGTCACGAAGGGCGGCCAGGAGACCGACTTCGCGTACGTCGTCCTCGACGACGGCAAGGGGAAGAGCCTGGTGCAGATCAATGTGCAGCCGGGGATGGGGGACGTGGCCGGCGAGTTGTTCGGCGCCGGCGCCGAGACCCTGCCGGACGGGACCAAGGTCGCCTCGCGGCAGGGGCCCGGTGAGAAGGGGGGCGCGGGCGTCGTCATGTGGACCGTGGACACCCTGCGCACCGACGGGCTACGGGTCGTCGTCAGCGCCTTCAACTCCGGCGCCCAGCACACCGCCGCGACCCGTGACACCCCCGTACTCACCATGGAGCAGTTGAAGGCCGTCGCCACGAGCGAGAAGTGGGCGGAGGCCCAGCTCTAGAAGAAGTCCGCCCACGGCTGGTCCCACACCTGCTTCACCGCCAGGATCAGGAACAGCAGGCCCGCGATCGCCAGCATCGTGTTGCTGAGCGGGCCGTTGCGCCACTCGCGCGGGGTGCGGGCGGAGTTGAGGAGCCAGAGGAGGGTGCCGGCGAGGAAGGGGAGGAAGGCGGCGCCCAGGACGCCGTAGATGATGATCAGGCGGAAGGGCTGGCCCTGGAAGAGCAGGACCATGGGCGGGAAGGTCAGCCAGAGCAGATACACGCGGAACGGCCAGGAGCGCTCGCGCGCACCGGAGGCGACGGCCTCCCCGGAAGCTCCGGTCTCCCCCGCCGTCCCCTCGCCGGTGGCGGCCGCCTTGCCCGTCGCCTGCGCGCCCTGCTGCCGGTAGCGCGCCACGAAGTCCGCGAACATCAGGCTCACTCCGTGCCAGACGCCGATGAGCGAGGTGTACGAGGTGGCGAAGAAGCCGATCAGGAAGAACTTGGCGGTGGCCGAGCCGTACTCGTCCGCCAGGATGTCGCCGAGCTGGATGAGACCCTTGTCGCCGCTCGCGATGGCGATGTTCGCGGAGTGCAGCAGTTCGGCGCCGACGAAGAGCATCGCGATCACGAAGATGCCGGTGGTGATGTACGCGACCCGGTTGTCGAGGCGCATGACCTTCATCCAGCCGGTGTCGGTCCAGCCCTTGGCGTTGACCCAGTAGCCGTACGCGGCCAGGGTGATCGTGCCGCCGACGCCGCCGATCAGACCGAGGGTGTTGAGGATGGAGTCCTTCTCGTCGGGGAGGACGGGGAGCAGACCCGCGAAGGCGTCCGGGAGGTTCGGGGTGACGCGGATCGCCAGATAGACCGTCACCACGAACATGACGCCCACCAGGACGGTCATGACCTTCTCGAAGACGGCGTACTTGTTGAACCAGACGAAGACGAGGCCGGAGAGTCCGCAGAGGATGGCCCACCATTCGAGGTCCATCACGTCCGGGAACAGCGCGTGGAGGGGGAGCGCGCTGGAGGACATCGCGGCGGCGCCGTAGACGAAGCCCCAGATCACGACGTACGCGACGAAGAACCAGGTCGTCCAGCGGCCGAGGCTCGCCCAGCCGTCGAAGAGCGTGCGGCCGGTGGACAGATGCCAGCGGCCGGCCGCCTCGGCGAGGGAGATCTTGACGAGACAGCCGAGGACGGCGGCCCACAGGAGGGTGTAGCCGAAATTGCTGCCGGCGATGAGGGTGGCCACGAGGTCGCCCGCGCCGACACCGGTCGCGGCGACGACGATGCCCGGGCCGATGTACTTCCAGCTGGCCTTGCGAGGGGCCGAAGTCACCGCCCCGGTGGGGGTGTTGCCCGTGGTGCCGTCCGTGGTGCCGTCCGTGGTGTCCGCCATGCCGATCAAGTAAGCGCAAAGCGGGGGGCGGCACAAGAGGGCGTGGTGTGAAGGAAGTCGGTGGTGATCAAGGGGGCTTGCGTACGGGAACGGGCCCCGACGGCTGGACGTGCCGTCGGGGCCCGGGCTGTGGTTCCGGGGCACCGGGCCGGTGCCCTCGGGAACTCCACGGGCTACTTCGGCTGTCGCCGACCACAGCCGTCCAGCCCGCACGTGCCGAGCTCGAACCACACGGTCTTGCCCGGCCCGTCCTGATGGCAGCCCCAGCGCCCGGCGAGCGCATCCACCAGGAACATCCCTCTGCCGCTCTCCGATATCTCCGTGACCCGGCGCACCGTGGGCGGCCGGCCGTCGGCGTCCGACACCTCGCAGCGCAGCACACCGTGCGACGCCGACAGGGTCAGCTTCAGCCGGCTCTCCGCGTGTACGAGCGCGTTGGTGACCAGTTCGCTGACCAGCAGTTCCGCCGTGTCGGACTGTTCGAGCAGACCCCATCCCTCCAACTGCCTGCGCACCGTCGCGCGGGCCTGCGCGGCAGCGGTGGGACGGGGGTCGTACTCGACACTCAAGTGACCCGCGCCCATGGGCGGTTGAGGGTACGAGGCGAAATGGGGGCCGGAATCCGGAAGGAGCCCCCCGGAGAGTTGCAGCATGCTTCCAGGGTTGCCCCACCGCCCGCCCGGCACACGGGGAGGAATACCTGTTTCCGGGCGTGCATATACCTGTTTCCCGCCCGGGTACGTCCGGAATTGGCGCCGTACGGGGGCCGCTGGGCAGTACGCGTGTGTACGGGGCTTACGTACAGGGTTTACGTACGGGGCTCCCGCCCATACCCCTCCCACCGGCTTCCGGCCACGCGGCCCTCGACGTGAGCAAGCGCACTCTTGACCGGGCCATGCCATAGCCGCACCATGAGCGCCACACCCGCACCAGGGCCTGTCGGGCACCCCAAGGTCACCGACAGGCCCGAAGATCGTCGCAAAGATCCACCCCCCCGCTCCACTCCCCCACTTCCGGAGACCCCGGAATCCCTGGAGAAAGTAGGAGACTTCATGCGACTCCGCATTCGCGGCAGGGCGGCCACGCCCGACGGCGCGAGCACGAGTACCAGTACGCGTACGGGCAAAAGATCGGGACGCCGTAGGGCCGCGCTCGTCGGTCTGCTGGCGATGGCCCTCGCGGCCCCGGTCGCCGCGAGCACCACCGACGCGACGGCCACCAGCGCCGAACGGCCCAAGGCGTCGGCGGACGACATCCGCCAGTACGAGGTCCATATGCACTCGGACGTCGAGTCGCGGACGGCCCTGCAGCAGGCCGGTGTGTCCGTCGACGACGCCGACGACCACTCGGTCTTCATCTCCGGCCGCCCCGACCAGATCAAGAAGCTGAAGGCACAGGGCTACGAGGTCACCCCGCTCGGCGCGGTCCCGGACCGGTCGGCCGGCGAGGACGACATCCGCCTCTTCGACTTCCCCTCCGGCGACTCCAGCTACCACAACTACGCGGAGATGACGTCCGAGATCAACTCGCTGATCTCGGCCAACCCCTCCATCGCCAGCCAGCGGGTCATCGGCACCTCGTACCAGGGCCGCAACATCGTCGCCATCAAGATCAGCGACAACGTCGGCACGGATGAGGCCGAGCCCGAGGTGCTCTTCACCCACCACCAGCACGCCCGTGAGCACCTCACCGTCGAGATGGCGCTCTATCTGCTGCGCGAGCTGACCTCCGACTACGGCACCGACTCCCGCGTCACCAGCATGGTGAACAGCCGCGAGATCTGGATCATCCCCGACCTCAACCCCGACGGCGGCGAGTACGACATCGCCACGGGCTCCTACCGCTCGTGGCGCAAGAACCGGCAGCCGAACTCCGGTTCGTCGTACGTCGGCACCGACCTCAACCGCAACTGGGGCTACCGCTGGGGCTGCTGCGGCGGCTCGTCCGGGTCCACCTCGTCGGAGACCTACCGGGGTACGGCCGCCGAGTCCGCGCCCGAGGTGAAGGTCGTCGCCGACTTCGTACGCAGCCGGGTCGTCGGCGGCGTCCAGCAGATCAAGACCGGCATCGACTTCCACACCTACAGCGAGCTGGTGCTGTGGCCCTTCGGGTACACCACCGCCGACACCACCACCGGGATGACGACCGACGACCGCAACGCCTTCGCCACGGTCGGGCAGAAGATGGCCGCCAGCAACGGGTACACACCGGAGCAGTCCAGCGACCTCTACATCACCGACGGGTCGATCGACGACTGGCTGTGGGGCAACCAGAAGATCTTCGCCTACACCTTCGAGATGTATCCGTCGTCGGCGTCCGGGGGCGGGTTCTATCCGCCCGACGAGGTCATCGAGCGGGAGACCTCCCGGAACCGGGACGCGGTGTTGCAGTTGCTGGAGAACTCGGACTGTATGTATCGGTCGATCGGCAAGGAGACGCAGTATTGCGCGTAGGGCCGCGCCGCTGAGCCGGTGAGAGCTCGGGTGCTTCTGTGAGTGGGGAACTGCGCGTTCGTCGTGGCTGAGCACGCAGTTCCCCGCGCCCCTTACGGGGCGCTCTCCTCGGTCTCCGCCTCGGACTCCGCCTCGCCGTCCTCGAAGTACGCGTCCAGGACCTTGTCGATCTCGGTCTCCCAATCCCTGTGCTGGGACTTGGACTTGGCCTCGATCTCGATGGGGTACCAGCGGCGGTCGGGGGTGTGGACGGTCACCGTGAAACGCTTGCCGAAGCGGGGAGACTCCGTCTCGATCGCGCCGATCTCGTCCCAGCGGAACTCGCACCGCTGGTCGTCCAGCGTCAGGTGTACGCCCTCGCTGTCGGCGACGATCTTCGCGCGACGGTCGGACGCCTCGAAGACGGGACCGTCGGAGGGGGTCTCCTTTTCGGCGTCTTCGGCGTCTTCGGCGTCTTGGTCGTCCTCGTCGCCTTCGGTGGCCTTGGCCTTCTCGGCCTGCTCGGTCTCCTCGGCGTCGGAGGAGACCTCCGTGTCGGGCGCGGCCTCGGACGCCTCCTCGTCGGCGTCCGCCTCCGGCTCCTCCTTCTGCTTCGGGGCAGCCTCGTTCTGCTCCTCGGTCTCCGCCGGCTCGGCGGATTCCGTCGGCTTGTTGTCCTCCGGCTCCTCCTGCTTCTCCTTCGTCACGGACACGGGTGCCGTGAGTCCGGGGATGTGCGACGGGTCGACCGCGGCGGCGGCCAGGGGCTGGCTGTTCGAACCAATGCGCTGCTCCACGCGGGCAGTATGGTCGACGACCCTGTGCCGGGAACAGTCGGGCCGGGCATATGTCCGCATCTGAGTTCCGTGTAAGGGCCGCCGGTTCCGGGTGAGGGCTAGACGAACACGCTCAGCAGGGCCGCCATCGCGAAGCCCGCGATCGACAGGACCGTCTCCAGGACCGTCCAGGTCTTGAGGGTGTCCCGTTCGCTGATGCCGAAGTACTTGGCGACGATCCAGAAGCCGCCGTCGTTGACGTGCGAGGCGAAGATCGAACCGGCCGAGATGGCCATGATGACGAGGGCCACGAACGCCTGGGAGTGATCGCCCTCGGAGAGCAGCGGCGCCACGATCCCGGCCGTGGTGACGATCGCCACCGTCGCCGAGCCCTGGGCGACGCGGAGCACCACCGAGAGCAGATACGACAGGACGATCACCGGGAGGCCCACGTCGTTGAAGGTGTCGGAGAGCGCCTGGGCCACTCCGCTCGCCTTCAGTACGGCGCCGAAGACACCGCCCGCGCCGACCACGAGCAGGATGTTGCCGACCGGCTTGAGGGAGGACGTCGACACCGTCTCCAGCGACTTGCGGGACCAGCCCCGGCGGATGCCCAGCAGGTAGTAGGCGAGGAGCAGGGCGATCGTCAGGGCGACGAAGGGGTGACCGAAGAACTCGATCACCGAGCGGAGTGTGGAGGGGTCCAGGGCTATCGAGGAGAAGGTCGCGGCCAGGATGAGGAGTAGAGGGGTGCCGATGATCAGGAAGACCGTGGTGAGGGGGACCGGTTTTTCCTGGGGTTCCACGCCGGCCGCGCGTTGTTCGGCGAGCACCGCGTTCCGGGATTCCTCCGCCGCCTCCAGCATGTCCTGCGGGACCGGGACGAAGATACGGCGGCCGATCCACGCGGAGAACGCCCACGCCGCGAGGACCGCCGGGATACCGCAGACGACGCCCATGAGGATGACCCAGCCGAGGTCCACGTGGAGGAGGCCGGCCGCCGCCACCGGGCCCGGGTGCGGGGGCAGGAAGGCGTGCGTCATCGACAGGCCCGCGAGGAGGGGCAGACAGTAGAGCAGGATCGACTTGCCCGAGCGTTTCGCCGCCGCGTAGACGAGCGGGGCGAGGACGAAGATGCCGACGTCGAAGAAGACCGGGATACCGAAGATCAGGCCGGTCATGCCCATCGCGAGCGGGGCGCGCTTCTCGCCGAAGAGGTTCAGGAGGCGGGACGCCAACACCTCGGCTCCGCCGCTGACTTCGAGAATCGCGCCGAGCATCGTGCCGAGGCCGATGATGATCGCCACGTGGCCGAGGATGCCGCCCATGCCGGACTCGATCGTCGAGACGGCGTCGCTTCGCTGGACCGTGCCGAAGAGTTCCGTGACCGACAGGCCTGAGAGGAGGCCTACGGCTATGGAGACGGCGAGGAGGGCCACGAAGGGCTGGAGTCTGGTTTTGATGATCAGGAAGAGGAGGAGGGCGATACCCAGGGCGGCGACGGTGAGGAGGCCGGCTGTGCCGTCTATGAGGAGGAGTAGGCCGCCGGTGTGTTGGGGGGTTTCGGGCATGGGGGTCCTCTGGGGGGTGGGAGCGGCATCTGTTTTTGGGCAGGGGGGATCGTCGTGTGGGGTGCGGGGATTGTGGGGGGTGGTGGCGGATCGTGGCCGGGCGCGGGTTGGTGGGGGCTGGTCGCGCCCACGCGGCGGAGCCGCATATCGATACAGCCCGCGCCCCTTTTTTTCGGGCCTGCGGCCCTCAAAAGATCTAGGGTGCGGGGAGTTTTCAGGCGTCCAAGACCGCCAGCGCGTCGATCTCGATCAGCAAGCCTGCGGGGAGGCCCACGTACACCGTGGTGCGGGCTGCCGGGATTCCGGTCAGGTTCTGCTCGAAGTACTCGTTGTAGATCTCGTTCATTTCCGCGAAGTGGGCCACGTCCGTGAGGTAGACGCGGATCATCATCACGTCCTCCCAGGTGGCGCCGCCCTCTTCCAGGATCGCCTTGACGTTGGCGAGGGTCTGGAGGGTCTGTTCGCGGAGGGTGGGGCCCGCGGGGGTGGGCGGCTTGCCCTCTTCCGCCGGGAGGAAGCCGACCTGGCCGGCGACCTGGAGGATGTTGCCCTTGCGCACGCCGTGGGAGAACTTCGCGGGCGGGGTCGTGTGGGTCTTGGGGGTGAGAGCGGTCTTCTCTGTCATCGGGTGGCTTCCTCTGTCATCAGGTGGCTTCCTTCGCGGGGGTCTTGCCGGAGTACTCCCCGCTGATCGCGTCCGCCGTGCGGCGTACCAGCGGGAGGAGGGAGAGGAGTTCGTCGGCGGTGACGACGACGTTGGGGGCGGAGACCGACATCGCGGCGACGACCCGGCCGTCGGTGCCGCGGATGGGCGCCGCCACGCAGTTGATGGACTCCTCGTGGCCGCCGAGGTCGGTGGCCCAGCCCTGTTCGCGTACCCTCGCCAACTCCTTGAGGAAGGCGAGGGCGTTGGGGGTCGAACGGGACGTGTACAGGGGGTAGTCGAGCTTCTCCGCGAGGGCGCGGCGCTCGGCTTCCGGAAGGTCGGCGAGGAGGAGTTTGGCGACGGCCGCGACCGTGATGGCCACCGGTTTGCCGATCCTTGAGTACATACGGACCGGGTAGCGGCTCTCCACCTTGTCGATGTAGAGCACCTCGTTCTCCTCGTAGACGGCCAGGTGGACGGTGTGGCCGCACTGTTCGTTGAGGCGTACGAGGTGGGGGTGGGCGATCTCGCGGACGTCCAGGTTCTCCACGGCCTCCTGGGCGAGGGCGAAGAGGCGGGCGCCGAGGCGGTAGCGCTGGTCGGACTGGCGGTAGACCAGGCCGTGCTCGTGGAGGGTGCGCAGGAGGCGCAGGGCCGTGGACTTGTGGACGCCCAGGCGCTCGGCGACCTGGCCGAGGTCGGCGGGGCCCTCGGCGAGCAGCGGCAGGATGCTCAGCGCGCGGTCTACGGTCTGGCTCATGGGGTGCGTACCTCCTCCTCGGCCCCGTCCCTGTCCCGGTCCGTGTCCCGGTCCGTGTTCCTTGTCCAGCCGGGGCCGAGTCGAAGTGTCTCCCACGCGGTGTCGTCGAGGGCCGCGAGGCGGTCGGCGTGGGCGCGGGTGGGGGGTGGCTCCGCCAGGTCGCCGGGGGTGGTGAGGGCGGCGGCGGCCATGAGGTGGCCGTGGCGGAGGCGGGCGGCGGGGGGCAGGCCGCGGAGGGTGGCGGAGAGGAAGCCGGCGGCGAAGGCGTCGCCCGCGCCCACCGCCGCGATGACGTGGACGTGGGGGGCGGGGACGGTCAGCGTCGTCTCCGGGGTGGCTTCGGTGGGGTGGGCCGTCGCGCGTTCCGTGGAGTGGGTCGCCCCGCCTTCGGCGGGGTGCGCCGTCGCGTCTTCCGTGGCGTGCGCCGCCGCGCCTTCGGCGGGGTGCGCCGCCGCGCGTTTCGTGGGGTGGGGGTCGGGGCCGGTTGGCGTCAGCGCCGTCTCGGGGGCGCCTTCGGTGGAGTGGGGGCCAGGGCCGGTTGGCGTCAGCGCCGTCTCGGGGGCGCCTTCGGTGGAGTGGGGGCCGGGGCCGGGCCGGTGTGTCAGCCCGTCGCGGGCGGACGTACGGCCCGGGGGTTCCGGGGCGTGGACTTCTCTGAGCCGCTCTACGCGACGGACATATGACACACCGGCCCGGCCCCTTCCGTCCGTGGGCGGCTGGTCCGTCGTGGGGGGCGGCGTGCGTTCGAAGAGGGTGGCGCCCCTCGCGCCCTGTTTCACCACCAGGGTGCGGGGGTGGGGGAGGAAGGCTCGGATCGCGTTTGGGCCGCCCTTGATGCCCCATGCCTCCTCCGCCTCGTCCTCTCCTACGAAGACGATGTCCGCGTTGCGTGCCAGGTCCAGGAGGGTCTGGGGGCCGTCGTCGCTGTCCCGCCAGAGGCCCGCCCGGTGGTTGACGTCGAAGGAGATCAGGGGGCGGGTGGAGGGGGATTGGGGGGCGGTCAGAGTGCGGAGCAGGTGCAGGCAGTCGTCGGAGAGGGCTGCGGTGATGCCGGAGAGGTGGAGGACGCGGGCGGCTCGTAGGGCGGTGAGGTCGGTGTTGTGGATCGACATCGCCGACGCCGCCGAACCCGCTCGGTAGTAGGCGACCTCGTAGTCGGTCGTCGAACGGTCGTTGGCTGTGCGGAAGTAGACGCCCGTCGGGCGGTCGGGGTCGCGGCGTACGGAGGAGACGTCTACGCCGTGGGCGCCGATCGTCTCGATCAGGTGGTCGCCGAACCCGTCCGCGCCCACCCGGCTGACCCAGCGCGCGGTGTGTCCGGCGGCGGCAAGTGCGCAGGCCACGTTGGACTCGGCGCCGCCTATGGCGCGGTCGAAGGAGGGGACGTCGGCGAGGCGGCCGGGGCGGCTGGGCAGGAAGGTGACCATGGACTCGCCGAGCGTGACGACGTCCACGACATCCACGACGGCGGGGTCGGGTGCGTCCTCGGGGCGACGGAGTCCTTCGGCGGTCACGATGGTGGGGGCTCCTCGTCGGCGGCTGCGCACCGTTGACCCGGTGCTGGCTGGGATGTTAGACAGCAGGGAGCGACATACGCAATGAACGTTGCAGAGAATACAACGCCCGTCGTAGGGAGGCTGCTCATGAATGCGGACGTGCTGGCCCGGCTGGCCGCCGAGCGGGTCGATCACCGGTTCAAGGGCCTTCCGCCGGACGCCGACGGGCTGACGGTGGCCGAGTTGGCCGCCGAGCGCCGGAATCTGTTCACCGGCGGCTTCACCACGCCCGTGCTCGCCCTCTCCGCCGAGCGGCTGGAGCACAACCTGGCCCTGATGGAGACGTACGCGGAGCGCCATGGGCTCTCCTTCGCTCCGCACGGCAAGACGTCGATGGCTCCGGGGTTGTTCTGGCGGCAGATCGAGCGGGGGGCGTGGGGGATCACGCTCGCCGTTCCGCATCAGGTGCGGGTGGCACGGGAGTTCGGTGTCGAGCGGGTCTTCGTGGCCAATGAGGTGGTCGATGCGGCGGCGCTGCGCTGGATCGCCGCCGAGTTGGCCGCCGATCCCGGCTTCCGGTTCATCTGTTACGTCGACTCCGTGCGCGGGGTGGAGCTGATGGACGCCGCGCTGCGCGAGGTCGCGCGGCGGCCGGTGGACGTGGTGGTGGAGCTGGGGGCCGGGGGCGGGGCCCGTACCGGGGTGCGTACGGAGGCCGAGTGCGCGGCGGTCGCCGACGCGGTGGCGGGC
The DNA here is from genome assembly GCF_053592555.1 of Streptomyces sp. NPDC002643. NCBI lineage: Bacteria > Bacillati > Actinomycetota > Actinomycetes > Kitasatosporales > Streptomycetaceae > Streptomyces > Streptomyces sp. NPDC002643. The sequence continues at coordinate 95,853 of NZ_JBSFVY010000027.1, read as the reverse complement.
GTGGAGACGCTGCGGCTGGTGGGGGTCGCCGGGTATGAGGGCGAGGTGCCCGACCCCGATCCGGAGCGGGTGCGGGCATGGCTGCGGAGACTGACCGCGCTGGCCGTCGACTTCGACAAGGCGGGGCGGTTCGCGGGGCTGGACGAGGTGGTGGTGAGCGCCGGGGGCAGCGCGTGGTTCGACGCGGTGGCCGATGTGTTCGGCGAGCTGCCGGAGTTGTCGGTGCCGGTGAGGAAGCTGTTGCGGTCGGGGGCGTATGTCTCGCACGATGTCGGGCACTACCGCCGGATGACCCCCTTCAACCGGGTGCCCGAGGAAGGCTCCCTGGAGCCCGCCTTCCGGCTGTGGGCCCAGGTCGTCTCCCGGCCCGCGGAGGATCAGGCCTTCGCCAACGCCGGCAAGCGCGACGCCGCGTACGACCTGGATCTGCCGGAGGCGGAGGTCGTACGGGGGGCTCGTACGGGCACGGTCCGTGACGCCGAGGGCATCACGGTGACCGCCCTCTCCGACCAGCACACCTGGCTGCGCACGGAGCCGGGGGCGACCGGCCTGGAGGTCGGGGACTGGGTGGGGCTGGGGTTGTCCCATCCCTGCACGTCGTTCGACAAGTGGCAGCTGATTCCGGTGGTGGAGGGGGACGGGACGGTGGTGGATTACGTGCGCACGTACTTCTGACTGCTGATTGGGCGGCCTTCTGACTGCTGATTGGGCAGCCTTCTGACTGCTGATTGGCCGGCGCACCCGCCATTGAATGGGCGGCGCAGCCGCCGTTCAGGGGCGCGGGGAACTGCGCGAGCAAGCACGACGGACCCGCAGCCGCCCCTCATCGCCAGACACCCCTCTCAGTGGGCGCCGGCGGGAGCCGGGATGTTCTGGCGAGTCGGGTGGGTGGGTGGGTGGGAAAAATCCGCGCGGAGCGCGGGGACGAGACGGTTCGGGCGGAGCCCGGAAAGGCTGGCACAGATGGACGTCGTATTCCGTGACGCCGAGGTCGTGGACGGCTCCGGCGCCCCCTCCTACCGCGCCGATGTGGTCGTGGCCCACGGCAAAATCGTCCAGGTCGTCAAGGAGGCCGCCGCCGCAGGCTGCCAGCGCCCCGGCTCCGGGCGGCTGATCGACGCCGAGGGCCTGGTCCTCGCCCCCGGCTTCATCGACATGCACGCCCACAGCGACCTCGCCCTGCTGCGCGACCCCGAGCACACCGCGAAGGTCGCGCAAGGGGTCACCCTGGAGGTCATCGGCCAGGACGGACTGTCGTACGCCCCCGTCGACGACCGCACCCTCGAAGAGGTACGCCGGGCGATCATCGGCTGGAACGGCTACGGCGACGACATCGACTTCACCTGGCGCTCGGTCGGCGAGTATCTGGACCGCCTCGACCACGGCTTCGACGGCGAGGGCATCGCCGTGAACGCCGCCTATCTCGTCCCGCAGGGCACCGTACGCATGCTCGCGATGGGCTGGGAGGACCGGGAGGCGACGGCACAGGAGCTGGACCGGATGCGGGAGTCGGTCGCCGCCGGGATGCGCGAGGGCGCCGTCGGGATGTCGTCGGGGCTCACGTACACGCCCGGCATGTACGCCAAGGACGCCGAACTCACCGAGCTGTGCCGGGTGGTGGCGTCGTACGGCGGCTACTACTGCCCGCACCACCGCTCGTACGGGGCGGGGGCGCTGGCGGCGTACGAGGAGATGGTCGCCCTCACCCGCGAGGCCGGCTGCTCCCTCCATCTCGCCCACGCCACCATGAACTTCGGCGTGAACAAGGGCCGCGCCCCCGAACTGCTCACCCTCCTCGACGACGCGCTCGCGTCCGGCGCCGACATCACCCTCGACACCTACCCCTACACCCCCGGCTGTACGACCCTGGTGGCGATGCTGCCCAGTTGGGCGAGCGAGGGCGGGCCGGAGGCGATCCTCGGGCGGCTGGCGGACGAGGAGACGGCCGCGCGCGTCCGCCATCACATGGAGGTGATCGGGGCCGACGGCTGCCACGGCGTACCCATCGAGTGGGACACCATCGAGATCTCGGGAGTCGCCGATCCGGCCCTGTCGTCGTACGTGGGCCGCACGATCGCCGAGTCCGCCGCCGCGCTGGGAGAGGACCCGTGGGTGACGGCCCGCCAGCTTCTCGTCGAGGACCGGCTCGGGTCCACGATCCTCCAGCACGTCGGGCACGAGGAGAACGTCCGCGCGATCATGCGGCACCGCGTCCACACCGGCGGCTCCGACGGCATCCTGCGCGGCGCCAAGCCGCATCCGCGCGCGTACGGCACGTTCCCGCACTATCTCGGCCGGTATGTAAGGGAGTTGGGCGTCCTCACCCTGGAGGAGTGCGTCGCCCACCTCACCTCCCGCCCCGCCGCCCGCCTGCGCCTCACGGACCGGGGCCTCATCCGCGAGGGCTACCGCGCCGACCTCGTCCTCTTCGACCCGACGACGGTCGCCGCCGGCTCGACGTACGAGGCCCCGCGCACCCTCCCCACCGGCATCCCCTACGTCATGATCAACGGCCGCTTCGCCGTCGAGGACGGCCGGAGGACGCCCGTACTGGCGGGCCGGACGATCCGCCGGGGTGCCTGATCGGGCGCCTGACGGAGCATCCGGCCCACACCCGCGCCCTAAAGGGGCGCGGGGAACTGCGCGACCAGCCCACGACGACCCGCACCCCGAAGTCCAGCCTTCGATCCTCGGCGATCTCGGGGCTCTCGGCCGCCAAGAAGCGAGCGCTACGGCTTAGGCAATACGCACCCACTGCGGCCGAGGTCCAGCTTGTTGTCGAGCCCGAAGCAGGCCGGGATCTGGTACGTCTGCTGGGCATAGTTGATGCCCTGGCGGACGGTGACGTTGCCGGACTCGTCCACCTCACAGGGGTTGTTGACGGTGCAACTCTCCCCGTCCTCGTTGCCCGTGTTGTTGACGGCGACGACCTCGCCGGTGGCCTGGTCGACGACCGGGGAACCGGAGGTGCCGCCGATGGTGTTGCAGGTGGAGGTGTAGCGGAGGGAGTCCTTCCAGGTCCAGTCGCCCTCCTTCAGGCGGTACGCGAAGCCGTCCACGCTGCAGTTGTAGATCCGCTTCCAGTAACCCGAGACCACGCTGATGGCCGTTCCGGCGGTCGGGTGCGTGTCGCGGAGGGCCAGCGCCTCGATGCCGTACGAGCTGCGGATCTGGGCGTACGTGGTGGTGAGCTGGTAGATCGCGACGTCGGTGTCGGTCATCGTGCCGTACGCGATCTTGCTGGCGCGGAGTGTGGCGACGCGGGTACCGGCGGAGTTGAGGAGGCCGAAGGTACGGCTGGAGGCCTCGTCGACGATCACCTCACCGGGCTCCGGGAAGCCGGCGGAGAGACAGTGGCCGTTGGTCATGACCAGGGCGGGGTCGTCGTCCTCGGAGGCGGGCATACGGACGACCGAGCCGGAGCAGTTGCTGAGCGCGACGGTGCCGGCGAAGTCGACGGCCTGGACGGTGGGGCCGGCGAGGACGCCGTTCACCAGGGAGGTGGCGGACTGGACGACGTCCGTCACCGTGCTGCTTCCCGACCCGGCCGACTTGCCCGGCGTCCCGGCCGCGGAGTCCTGAGCGGCGACGGCGGGCACCGCGCCCGTCCCGGTGATCACCAGGGCGGCCAGCGCGGCTACGAGAGGCTTTCTCATGTGGGGGTCCCCTCTTGCGACATGAATGACATGGGTGACGTGTGTGACGTTGCACGACTGAAGTGACGGAAGATCGTCCTGCCACCGCAGTTTGTCATGCGCATTGTGAGGGTCTGGTGATGACCGAGCAAGAAGTTGGTTCCGGCCGCAACTCTCCAGCCAGCCAGGCCAACCAACTTCCGCCGCTTGCCGCCCGACGGGGGCTTCCGCCGCCCGCCTCCCCGCCGGGGGGCTTCCGGTGCCCGACTTCCGTCGCGGGGGCCCGGGGGCGTCTGGCTGTCAACTCCCGACTTCGGGCACCCGGCGCCTGACTCCGGGTGCCGAGTTTCCGGCTTCCCGCATCCCGCTTCCCGCTTCCCGTGCCGGACTTCCGGCCCCCGCTCGGGGCCGGGGCTTCCGGTCTCCGGCCGTCGGCTCAGGCACTCAACTCCGAACTCCCGCCGCCCAGGTACACGGCTTCCCGCGCCGGGTTTCCGGCCCCGCTCGGAGGCCGAGGCATCCGGACTCCGGCCATCGACTCCAGACACGCGACCCCGCACTCCCGCCGCCCAGCACGCCACCTGGCTTCCGACTTCCGGCTTCCCGCCTTCCGCTTCCGATGCCCATGCCGATGCCGATGCCGATGCCGAGCTTTCCCTCCCGGCTCGGGGCCGGGGCCTTCCGGTTTCCGCCCGCCGGCTCCAGGCGCACGGCTCCGTATTCCCGCCGCCCAGCACCCGGCTTCCGGCTCCCGGCTCCCGGCTCGGGCCCGGATGCCTCCGCTTTCCGCTCGTCGGCTCCGCGCACCAGGCACCCGGCACCTGCCTCCGGCCGCCTCGGCACCCGGCACCTGCCTCCCAGCACACGGCACCCCCGCCCCCCTCGGCGGATCGTCGAACTCCTCGGCTATCTCGGCTTCTTCGTGGCCCCCTGGCCGCGGCCCGGCTTGTTGGCCGAGGTGGTCTGGGTCGGGGGCGGTGAGGTGGTCGAGGGGGAGGTGGGCTGGGGCGTGGTGGGGGTCGGGGGCGGGGTGGAGGGGGTGGGGGTGGAGTCGGGTGAGGAGGTGGTCGGGGTGCGGTCCGGGTGTGCGGTGGTGGGTTGTGTCGGCTGGTCCGGGGTGGCGGAATCGCCGGGGGACCGGGTGGACGACCCGGTGTCGTCCGAGCGGTCGTCGGCGGGGGCGGAGTTCCTCGGCGCCGGGTCGCCGGAACCCCCTTGCGGGGAACCCAGTCCGATCAGCCCCGCGACGGCCGCGCCCGCCAGTACGGCGACACCGATGCCGATCGCCACGAGCACCCCGCGCCGCCGCGCCCGCCGCCGTCCGAGCGACACCCGCCGTCCGTCCACCGGCCGCGCCCGCCGCCCGACCACGTGCCCGGCGTCCGCCGCATACGAGCCGCCCTCGGCCTCCGGGAGCTCGGCCTCCGGGAACGCGCCACCGTGGTATGTCCCGGCCCGTGCAGCTGAGTACTCGCCGGCGCCATCGCGGACTCCGGGGGCGCCCCAGGCCGGGCGGCCCCCGGAATCACCGGTGCCCCCGACGCCGACGACACCGTCCGTGTGATCCGGGTGATCAGGGTCATCGGTGACGATCTCGTCCAGTTGGACCGTGTCGTCGTAGGCGTTCAGCCAGCCGTGCGCGGCGGCGGGGTCCTTGAAGGTGCCGTAGGCGGGGAGGGAACCGGTGTCGGCGACGGGCCGGTAGACATTCGGCTGCCCCTGACCCTGCCGCTGTGTCTGCCCCTGGCCCTGGCCCTGCGGCCGTGCCTGCGCCTGGGCGTGTTCCTGCCCCCGCTCCCACTCCCGCTCCTGTCCCCGCACGGCACCGTCCCCGCCGTACGGGGCGCGCGAGCCGCTCAGGTCCTGTGCGTCGCGGTCGCCGTTCGCCGGGTTCGCCCCATTCATCCTTCGTCATCGTCCTCATGTCGTACACCGTGTGGCCGTATGTGGGGGAAGGCCGGACCTGAGGGCGGATTCTAGGTTCGGGTGGGATCGGCGGGGCGGCGGGGGCGGGTTTCGGACTGTCGTGTGCGTCTCGCGTGGCGGAAAACACGAGCCGGGAGGCGTTACCGGGTCGTAAGCTCACGGACATGCAGGTGATCCAGTCGACCAAGCTCGCCAACGTCTGTTACGAGATCCGTGGCCCGGTTCTTGAGGAGGCGATGCGGCTTGAGGCGGCAGGGCATCGCATCCTCAAGCTGAACACGGGCAACCCGGCGGCGTTCGGTTTCGAGTGCCCGCCCGAGATCCTGGAGGACATCCTCCGCAATGTGTCGACGTCCCACGGGTACGGCGACGCGAAGGGACTGCTGGCCGCGCGCCGTGCGGTCGTCATGCACAACCAGACCCTCGGCATCGAGACGGACGTCGAGCACGTCTTCATCGGCAACGGCGCCTCCGAGCTGATCGTGATGGCGATGCAGGCCCTCCTCGACGACGGCGACGAGGTCCTCGTACCGTCCCCGGACTACCCCCTGTGGACGGCGGCCGTCTCCCTCTCCGGCGGTACGGCCGTGCACTACCGCTGCGACGAGCAGTCCGACTGGATGCCGGACCTCGCGGACGTGGAGCGGAAGGTCACCGACCGCACCAAGGCGATCGTCATCATCAACCCGAACAACCCGACGGGCGCGGTCTACGACGAGGCCATGATCCGGGGGCTGACGGACATCGCCCGCCGCCACAACCTCCTCGTCTGCTCCGACGAGATCTACGACAAGATCCTGTACGACGGCGCCACCCACATCCCCACGGCGTCCGTGGCCCCCGATCTGCTGACCCTCACCTTCAACGGGATGTCGAAGGCGTACCGGGTCGCCGGTTACCGGGTCGGCTGGGTCGCGATCTCGGGCCCGCGGGCGCACGCCGACTCCTATATCGAGGGTCTGACGATCCTGGCGAACATGCGCCTGTGCGCGAACATGCCGGGCCAGCACGGCGTGGTCGCCGCGCTGAGTGGACGGCAGACCATCAAGGATCTCGTCCTGCCCGGTGGGCGGCTGAAGGAGCAGCGCGATGTCGCGTACGAGCTGCTGACGCAGATCCCGGGTGTGACGTGCGTGAAGCCGAAGGGGGCGCTGTATCTGTTCCCCCGACTCGATCCCCAGGTCTTCAAGATCAAGGACGACCGCCAGATGGTCCTTGATCTGCTCCGGCAGGAGAAGATCATGGTCGTCCAGGGGACGGGCTTCAACTGGCCCGAGCCCGACCACTTCCGTGTGGTGACCCTGCCGACGGTCGGCGATCTGCGCTCGGCCATCACCCGGATCGGCACCTTCCTGGACGGATACGGTCAGCCGTAACCGCCGTTCGCAACCCGTCATTCGTAACGGCCATACGTAACGGTCATTCATAGGGAAACCGGGCTTTCGGACGTCGCTCAACTTTAGACGGAATCTAAGGTAGGCTGGTCGTCCGAGAGCTTGGAGGCCATCCCATGTACGAGCCGATCCGTACCAAGTCGGTCCACACGATGGCCGGCACCACCACCTCCTCCGACTTCCCCCACCGTTCGCGTGAGGAAGAGCTGGACATCCAGCTCGCGGGTCATCTGGCGGCGCTGCTGGCCGTGACCGACGAGCTGCGCGCGCTGGTTCCCGACGCCGACCTCGACAGGGCCGCCGAGCGGCTGACCGCGCAGGTCGCGCGGCTGCGGGGCGGGCGGACGCCGGTACGCGCCCCGCAGCCCGCCGGCGGTCCTGACGCCGACCCCGCCGCCCTCCACCGCCGCGCGCACGCCTTCGCCGGGCGGGCCCTGGTCGTCGCCGCCTCCCGGGCGGACACGGCGGCGGCCATCCTGGCGGCCGAGCGGATGGACGCACACGCGGCCGCCGCCGAACCCGAGGCCCAGCCGCGAGAGCTGACCCCGGCCCACTGACCCCGGACACCACCGGCCGAGACCGCCCGACGGCCGGCCCTTGAGCGGGCCTCCCCACCAGCCCCGCTCCCCTCGACGGCCCCGGTCCGCGCGCACCCGCAGCGACGCGCGGACCGGGTGCCACGGACGGACCGGGTGCCACGGACGGACCCTCCGGCCCGGCCGACTGCGCCGCCGCCACCCGTCCCTCCTCGCCGGTCAGCCCTCACCCCTCACCCTCGCCTCTCACCGCCCTTCGCCCCTCCACGGCTGGAGGTCCGCGTACGGGAGGCCGACGTACGGCACGTCGACGTCCGGGAGATCCAGATGAGGAAGCTCCAGCTGTCGGAGGTCCGGCTGCGGGAGGTCGATGTCGACTTCCCTGTCCACCTTCGGATCGACCCAGGTCAGGGCGTACGACGGGCAGGCGGTCGTGCCGCCGTCCCACCAGGTGGTGAGGCCGATGGTGGCGGGTCTGCCGTGCAGTCCCACCTGCGCGGGCAGGTCGTACTCACGCAGCCAGCGCGCCCGGCCCTGCCCGATCCACTCGTTGTCGGCGGTGAGCTCCCACCTGACCGTCCGGTCCTCGCACCCCTCGGGCACGGAGATGCGCATACGGCCCGCCAGCGCCACGGCCTCGCCGCTGCCGAAGCCCTCCTCGACCTCGAAGGTGCTGTGGACCCGCCGCCGTACGTCCCAGACATGGTCGTACACAGGCCGGTCGGGCCATTCGGTGTCTCTCAAGGTGCGCAGCGGACGCGCACCGCTGGAGTAGGTCAGTTCGTTCGGCAGCGACGCCCAGACGTACAGGCCGGAGGCGACGAGGACGGTGAGGACGGCGACCGTGAGGGCCCTGCGGCGGAAGACGCTTCGTGCGCGGGTACGGGTGAGGGCGCGGGTGGGGGTACGGGTGCGGGCCACAGGTCGTCCCGTCAGCCGAGAAGGTGGAAGCTCTTGGCCATCCGCGCGTTCCGCAGGACGACGCCGAAGCTGCCGCAGGTGGTGTCGCCGCCGTCCCACCGGGTGGTGAGCGTGACCTTCTTGGCGGTGTCCTCCCGCTCGTGGTCGAGAGCGACCCGGTGCTCCCGCTTCCCGGTCAGGGAGCCGCCGTTGACACGAACGCCATCGGCCGTGATCTCCCAGTGGACGGTACGGTCCGTGCACTCCTTCGTCACCGAGACCGTCAGATCGCCCAGGAGCGTGTCGGTCGGGTCGGTCTCGGCGGGCCGGAAGGTGCTCTCGGCCCGTTCCGCCACGTCCCACACGAAGACCGGCTGCTCCGAGTCCTCGCTCTTGGACGAGGCCGGCTTCCGGCCGCTGTCGTACTCCAGTGACACGTCGCCCACGGCGGTGAACGCGGAGCAGACGAGATAGATCACGGCGCCCAGGGCCAGCAGGATGCCGCAGCCGCCCCAGAGGAACAGTTCGCGGAAGGGAGCTGCTGCGTTCCGGCGCTTCTCCTCGCGCCGCATCTCATCCATCGCCTCCGCCCGCTCCATCGCCGCCACACGCTCCACCGCCTCCGCCCGCTCCTTCGCCGCCGCCCGCTCCTCCGCCCGCTCCTCCCTCTCCGTCCGCTCCTCCCGCGTCCCGTCCACGCCGGTCGCCGTCCGCGTCGAACCGGCCGTCGCGGACACCGGCCGGACGGCCGCCCCCGTGCCCACCAGAGCACCGGCCTCCTCCGCTCGAACGGCGGTCTCCACCGGCCGTCTCTCCTCGGCCCGGAGCAGCCCCTCCACCTGCCTCCGCAACACCTTCACCTCGGTCGACAGGCGCCGAACCTGCTCCCGCGCCTCGGCCAACTCGCTTTCCACACGGTGGCTGTACTCGCCCGCCTGCTCCAAACTGCCCCGCAGCAGATCGACTTCCTCCCGCCAGTACAGCAGCCGGGTCGCGGCGTCGGGGGCGGCCGCCTGTGCCGCTCGGCGCAGGGAGTGGAGCCGGGTGAGTTCCTCCGTGGCCAGTACGGCGCCGAAGGTGTCGTCCACGAACTCCTTCGGCGCGATCCGCACGCCCCGCAGAAGGCCCCGGTCCGCCTCCCGTCCGATGGGCCACCGCTCGGCCACGTCCCGCAGGGCCGCCGCGTACTCGGTCGCCTCGGGTCCCGGCGCCGGGTTCCAGCGGTTGCGGGCCAGGACGATGCCCTGGCCTCCGTTGCGGGCGCGCTGTTGCGGCACCGGCCGGTTCTTGGCGTACAACTCCCGCCGCACATGCGTGAAGACGGCCCCCATGTCGAGCAGCTCCGGCCCGTCCGGCACCCCTCCGCGGGCCGCCTTCAGGACCTCCCCGGTGAACGCCGTGTACCGCTCGCCCTCGGGTGCCAGCGCCTGTCGCGTCTCCCCCGACGCCGCCATCAGATACGTACCGTCCACGGCACCGCAGTCGGCGAGCGAGACCTCCGAGCCCAGATAGCCCTGCATGGCCCGGCCGCTGTAGCAGCAGTCAAGGAGCACCACGCGGTGGACGGCGGAGCACTCCTCGGCGACCTGGTGGCGGAGCTGGTTGTAGTCCACCGCGTGGTAGAGCCGCTCGCGGTCCGAGTTGCGCAGCGCCAGATACAGACTCGCCTCCGGCGAGAGCAGACCGTGGCCGGCGAAGTAGACGAGGAAGGCGTCCTCGGCCTCGCGCGCGGCTTTGCGTACGACGTCCAGGACATGGGCCGCGCTGGTGGGGTTGCGGAGGACCTCGCAGTTCCCGGTCAGCAGGCGCCATGAATCGGGGCCGGTGAGCAGTGCGGTGAGCCCGGTGAGGTTGTTCGCCACCGACGGCAGCGGCTCCAGGCCCCGGTACGCGTCGACACCGATGAGGACGGCACGGGAGGCCGCCGGGTCGGGCAACTTCATCGGCCCGCACCCGAGTCGCGGTCGGACGAGCCGTTGATCAGCTGCACGATCCGGGCCACCGTCTCCTCGTCCGCGCCCCGTACCGTCACCGACGTGCCGCCGGTGGTGATGGTGATCGCCGGGGCGGTGGGGCGCGCCGTACGCCACGCGGCGTAGGCGAGCGCCAGATTGAGCGCCGAGAAGGTGTGTTCGAGGACGAGGTTGATGACGTCGCCGGCCCCGCTCATGGTCCTCTGGCCCGCGTCGCCGGAGGCGTCCGGGGCCATGCTCAGCTCCGCGCGGCCCCGCACATCCGGGTCCTGGCGGAGCCATCGGTACAGGTCGAGCATGGCCATACTGCCCTCGCCACTGCCCTCGTCCTCCATGGCCTTGAGCCGAATGAGCATGCTTTTCCTCTTTCGCCGCACGGGCGGACCACCGTAGCGACGCGGTCGATCCTGCGGACCGGACTCGACCGGACCTCACCGAAAAGGGTGGGAAGCCCAGATTCCGGTTGCATCCCGGTACCGGTCCGTCACCACCTGTTCACCCGCGACCGGGGGGAATGTTGGAATCCACGAGGAATCTCCGCAGTGTGAGACGTATCGCGGGAATAGTCCTGGCGGTTCTGCTGATCGGCGGCGTGGTGGCGGCCGTCATCGCAGGGCAGCGCGAAGAGGACAACGGGAGCACGGCAACGAAGACCGTGCGCGGAGTGATCGGGTCGGAGAAGGCGGAGTTCTTCGCCGACCCGGAGGTGGTGAAAGCCCTGGCCGCCAAGGGCTACACCGTGGAGACGGAGACCTCCGGCTCCTGGGCCATGGACGGGCTGGATCTGAAGGGCTACGACTTCGCCTTCCCCTCCAGTCAGGCGCCCGCCGACGAACTGGCCGACAAGTACAAGGTGCGGGAGCCCCTGCCCCGGCCCTTCTACTCGCCGCTCGTCGTGGTGGCGCACAAGAACGCCGCCGAGGTGCTCGCGGACAACGGGCTCGTCGAACTCGACAAGAACCGCGGCGTCCTCGACATGGGCGCCTACATCAAGGCCGCCGAGGAGGACCGGACCTGGCAGCAGCTCAAGGGGGCCGACAAGTACGGGGAGTTGACCGGACTCCTCTACATCGCCACGACAGATCCGACCACCTCCAACTCGGGCGCGCTCTACCTCGCCGCCACCTCCAACGTCGCCAACGACGGACGGGTGGTCTCGGACAAGGCGGACATCGACAGGACCGCCCCGCTGATGCGCACCCTGGTCAGCGTCCAGGGCGCCCAGCAGACCAGTACGGACGCGGCGTTCCGCGACTTCGTCAGCGGGGCGGGCAATCCGCTCGTCCTCGTCTACGAGTCCCAGGTCGCCGCCATGCTCACCGAGAACGGCGGCCAGAGCGGCGGCCAAGGCGGGGGCCAGAACGCCGATGACCTGGTCGTCCTCTACCCGGACACCACCGTCAACAGCGACCACACCGTCGTGCCGGTCACCGACGAGGGCCGGGCCCTCGGTGAACTGCTCGGCACCGACCCGCAGTTGCGGAAGCTGGCCGCCCGGCACGGGTTCCGGCCGCAGGACGCGCCCACGGAGTTCACGGCGGCGACCGCCGAGTACTCCACCTATCTGATGCAGAAGCTGACCGTCCGGCAGGCGCCCGTGCCCACCTCCGAGGTGCTGCACGAGATGGCGCGCCGGGCGCGGGGACAGTAGGACGACGGGGGATCGGAACAGATGAGTTCAGAACAGATGGGTACCGGAGACAGCTTCACCCTCACCCCTCCCGAGCCGGTCGCGGCCGTGCCCCGGGAGAAGGCCGGCGGGCTGGTGCCCGTGGAGGAGTCCGTACGGTCGGACATGGCCCGCAAGGCGAACGAGTATGTGCGGGGGCTGGCCGCTCTCGACGCGCGGTCGCCGGAGTTCGCCGGCCGGGTCGGGGAGATCACCAACCTGGGCGCGGGCGAGATGCGCACGGCCGCCGCCCAGTCGAACCGCATGCTGGAGCGCACCGTACGCAGTCTGCCCAGCACGGGCGGGGACGCCCAGTCGCAGGTCGCGGGCTCGCTCGTGGAACTGCGCAGGGTGGTGGAGGACCTCGACCCGAGGGATCTGCCGGCCTCCAAGGGCCGCAAGTTCCTCTCCCGGCTCCCCGGCGGCAACAAGCTCCGCGACCACGTCGCCAAGTACGCCTCCGCGCAGGGCACCCTGAACAAGATCGTGGGCTCGTTGCGCGGCGGGCAGGACGAACTCCGCCGCGACAACGCGGCCCTGCAGACCGAACGCGTCCGCCTGTGGGAGACCATGGGCAAGCTCCAGGAGTACGTCGTCCTGACCGAGGCCCTGGACACGGCGGTCGAGGAGCACATCTCGGGCGTCGAGGCCACCGGGGACCCGGCCGCCGCCGACAGCCTCCGCGCGGACGTGCTCTTCCCCGTCCGGCAGAAGCACCAGGACCTGCTCACCCAGCTCGCGGTCTGCGCGCAGGGCTACCTCGCCATGGACGTCGTACGACGCAACAACGAGGAGCTGATCAAGGGCGTCGACCGGGCCGCCACGACCACGGTCTCGGCGCTGCGGATCTCCGTGATGCTGGCCTCCGCGCTGGACAACCAGAAGAAGGTCGTCGACCAGGTCAACGCGTTGCGCGGTACGACGGAGGATCTGATCCGGGGCAACGCGGAGATGCTCGCCACCCAGAGCGGTGAGATCCAGCGCATCGCCGCCGACCCGGCCGTGGGCGCGGAGACGCTCCGCTCGGCCTTCCAGCAGATCTACCGCACCCTCGACGCCATCGACACCTACAAGGCCCAGGCGACCGAGACGATGGCCGCGACCGTCGAGTCCCTGACCGTCGAACTCCAGAGCGCCACCCAGCACTTGGAGCGCAGCCGCTCGCAGGGCGCGCTGGAAGGGGGCCTCGGATGACTCGGATGAGACGACGTACGACGACCGCTCGCAGACTTCGTACGACGACCGGTCTCAGACGCCGCACGACGGCCGCCCTCGCCCTCGCCACCGCCGCCGCGCTGCTCACCTCCGCCTGCACCACCGTGGAGACGTCGGACCCCGTCGAGGAGGCGACCAAGTACATCCCCGGCACCCTCCGGGTGCTCGCCTCCAGTGAACTCGCCGATATGAAGCCGGTGTTGGAGCAGGTCGAGAAGAGCACCGGGATCAAGGTCCGGCCCACCTACATGGGCACCCTGGACGCCGTGGAACTGCTCGCCGAGGGCAGGGCGAAGGGGGCTTACGACGCGCTCTGGCTCTCCTCCAACGACTATCTGCGGCTGCGCCCGGACGCGGCGAAGCAGGTGGTGTCGGAGACCCCGGTGATGTCGAGCCCGGTGGCGATCGGTGTGAAGACGGCGACGATGACGGAGCTGGGCTGGAAGGCGGAGGACGTCACCTGGGCCGACATCGAGAAGGCGGTGGGGGACGGCGGACTGACGTACGGGATGACGGACCCGGCCCGTTCCAACTCCGGTTTCTCCACGCTGGTCTCGGTCGCCTCGGGCCTGTCCGGCGCCCAGTCGGCGCTCACGGACGCGGACGTGAGGAAGGCGACGCCCCGGCTGAAGGAGTTCTTCGAGGGCCAGAAGCTGACGTCGGGCTCGTCGGGCTGGCTTGCGGCGGCGTACGACCGGCGCGGCGACGTCGACGCCCTCCTCAACTACGAGTCCGTCCTGAAGAGCAGGAAGGACCTCACGGTCATCCGCCCGCGCGACGGAGTGATCACCGCCGACTACCCGCTCTCCAGCCTGGCCTCCACCGACAAGGACGTACGCGACGACGTACGCCGCCTCTCCGAGGCCCTGCGCACCCCGGACACCCAGCGTCTGATCACGAACGAGACCCTGCGCCGCCCGGTGGTCGCCTCGGTCCCGCCCGCGACGGGCCTGGACACCACCCGGCGCCGCGAACTCCCCTTCCCCGGCAGCCGTTCCGTGGCCGACGGTCTCCTCGACGCCTACGAGAACGAACTGCGCCGCCCCTCCCGGACGGTCTACGTCCTCGACACCTCGGGCTCGATGGAGGGCGACCGCCTGGAACGCCTGAAGTCCGCCCTCACCGAACTGACCGGCGACTTCCGCGACCGCGAGGAGGTCACCCTCATGCCGTTCGGTTCGGAGGTGAAGAGCGTCCGCACCCATGTCGTCCAGCCGTCGGACCCGAAGACCGGGCTGGAGGGAATCCGCGAGGACACCCAGGAGCTGTCCGCGGACGGCGACACCGCCATCTACACCTCGCTCCAGAAGGCGTACGAGCATCTGGGCGACGGCGACCGGGACACCTTCACCTCGATCGTGCTGATGACGGACGGCGAGAACACGACAGGGGCGAGCCCGGCGGACTTCGACTCCTTCTACGGCCGGCTGCCCTCCGCCGAGCAGCAGATCCCCGTCTTCCCGATCCTCTTCGGTGACTCCGACAAGGACGAGTTGGAGCACATCGCCGACCTGACCGGCGGCCGCCTCTTCGACGCCCAGCAGGGCTCGCTGGACGGCGCCTTCGAGGAGATCCGTGGCTACCAGTGACACCAACCGGTTCCTGCGCTACCTGGAGTCCCGCAAGAACCTCACCGGCGGCGCCCTCGGCGTCGCCGGCCTGGGCCTCACCTTCGCGGGCGTCGCGGGCCCGTACTGGCCGGTCGTGGTCGCCGGCCTCTACGGCGCGGGCGCGCTGATCGCCCCGCCGGAACGCCCGCCCCTGCCGGACTTCCCGGACCCCTCGGCCCAACTCGACGAACTCCGTGCCGACTACGGCCGCCTGGGCGCCTATCTGACGGACATCGACCTCCCCCCGGCAGCGGCGGGCCGCCTGACCGAACTCACCGACCTCCTCACCGCCCTCCTCGACCCCGGCTGGGTCTCCGAGATCCTGGCCCAGGACCCCGAGGGCATCCACGCCCTGTCGAGGGCGGTCCGCCAGGACATCCCCGAGGCGGTCGACACGTTCGTCCGCACCCGCTGGTGGACCCGCCTGACGCCGGGAGCGGAGCCGCCCGAGCGACACCTAGAGCGCCAACTGGGGTTGCTTCAGGATGAGTTGGGGCGACTGGCATCCGCGCTGCGGGACACGGAGGCGAGGCGACAGGAGTCGCATACGCGGTATCTGGAGGACCGTTCGAATTGAGTTTCGGGTGCGGGTGAGTGGGGGCTGGTCGCGCAGTTCCCCGCGCCCCTGAAAAAGCGGCCTGCGGCCGGCTTTTTCAACGGGCGCGGGGCTGTGACATTTGCGGCTCCGCCGCGTGGGCGCGAGCAACCCCCACCCACCCGCACCCGCCAACGCACCCAACCCCCCGAGCTCTCCCACTCACCCCACACTCGCCAGAATCGCAATCACCACAATCACCGCCACCACCACCGCCACCACCTTCAACGCGGCATACGCATCCTCGGCCGACGACGCCGCCGGCGACGCAGGCGGCTGTTGAAGCGGCTGCCCCGAAGGGGGCACCCCCGCCCCTCCCCCCGGCGGCCCGGGCCGGTTGAACACGTCATGCCCGGTCACCGCAGCCCTGGTGCACCAAGGACACGTAGGCAGGTGGGAACCAAACGCATGCAGCGGCCGCACCACGCACCCCCGCACCTGCCCCCGCTCCTTGTCCAGCGCCCGCAGCCACGCCTCGGCCTGCGGCCGGGCCCCGGGGTCCCGCACCCCGGGCCCGAACGCGGCCTTGGCCAGGGCGAGCAGTTCGGGCGGCAGCACGGACGGATCGACGGTGCCGCGCGGAATCGTGACGATCTCCGGCCGCACCACGTACGAGATGCTCGCGGCGATGTTGTCCTTGACGGTCGACTCGGAGGGGCTTTCGTTGGGGACGCCGCCGAAGGGATGGTTCCCGGCGGTGAGCAGCTGGTAGATGAGGACGGCGAGGGCGAAGTCGTCGCTCTGCCGGGTCGCGGGGCCGCCCGCCTGCCGCTCGGGGGACGAGTAGTCGGTGGTGTGCATCAGGCAGGGGAAGAGTTCACCGGTGACGGGGTCGGTGAAGGCGATGGAGTCGCAGTCGAGGAAGGTGACGAAGCCGTTGGCGTCGACGACGACGTTGCTGCTGGAGAAGTCGCCGATGACGAGGTTGTCGTAGTGCATACGGGCCGTCATGAACGCGAGGTTCCAGGCGACGCCGAGGAGGAACCGCCAGTCGGCCCGGTCGGGGAACAGCTTCAGCCGTTGCACCCGTGTGAACAGCCCGACGAGCTGCACATGCCGGGGTTCGCCGAAGCGGCGCATGGCGTATCCGATGAACCGCCCGTTCGCGTCGCGGGCGATCGCGGTCGGCCAGGCCAGCTCGGGCGGCTGGCTGGCGTCGGTGGGACGGGCGGCCAGCGGCGACATGGTGAGCATCCGCGTCAACCGCCGCTCCTGATCGTCCCCCGGCTCGTCCCGGTAGATCTTGACGACGATCCCCGAGTCCCCCTCCACGGGGAACACGGCCGCCTGCCCACCCCCCTTGAGCGGCGACTCCGCGAGCGTGACCGCCCTGCCGTCGAGGTAGACCGTGCGCCCGCTCATGGCCGTACGTCCGCGCCCGCACGATCCGTGCGCACCGCCCGCAGCAGGGTCTTGTCGTCGGCGTTCAGGGCCGTGAGGCGGTCCGAGCGGAGGAGGGCGGCCAGGTTGGTGTCCTGGGCGTCCTCGGGGGCGGTGTCCAGGGAGCGGAAGACGGCGTCGGCGAAGGAGGCGTTCGGGGACGGGGCCCCGCTCGCCGACCGGTTGACCATCGCCTGCGCCAGCCCGTCCGTCGACAGCAGCACCCCGTCCACCCCGTCGTCCACCACGCACTCGGTGTGGGTCCAGCGCGGCATGTCCGGCGAGGTCAGGAACACCGTCTCGTTGCTGTACTCGCTCGCCGCCGGGGCCTGCGGCAGCAGATGGAACTGCCGCTCCCCGTCCTCCGCCCCGGCCCGTACGACGACGAAGCCGTCCCCCACGCTGAGATGCCCCAGCCAGCCGGGCGCGAGCACCACCACGGTGAGCGTCGTCGCGTAGTCCTGCGCGTCCGGGCCGGTCCGCTCCAGGAACTCCTTGGTGACGTCGTGCAGGGTGTGCCGCAGCAGCTCGTGCACGGCCTCCCCTGGGCGTACCTCGACCGCCGCCCCGGCCGCCCGCGCGAAGTACTCGGCGGCGAGGTTCGCGGCGAGCTGCGAGCCCTCCTCCGAGCGCGGGCGGCTGCCGGCCCCGTCGGCGACGGCGAGCACGGCGACGGAGGAGGTGGTGGCGTAGGCACAGGCGTCCTGGCAGGGCAGATCCTGGCGGCGGTGCCGATAGCCCTCGACGCTCAGCCCGTGGATACGCCATGGCACGACGGTCGAGGGCGAGACGGTCAACTCACGCCTCCCAGGCCGGGCGTTGCGTCTTGAACTGGCTGAAGATCTTCTCGAACACCTCGTCGCCCGCCCCCTTCTGCTCGGCGCCCGCGCTGGCGGACATCATCTGGAGCAGTTCCCGGAAGGGAAAGCCCTGCAACCGCGCGTTGAACTTGGGTGCGAACGCCCGCAGCACCTGCTCGCCCATGTCCGTGATCCCGCCGACGCCGATGGCGTACAGCCGGAACCGCCGCGCCCGCTGTTCCTCGGCGAGCACCGGGATCAACCGCTGCCAGGATTCGGTGAGATGCCCGGTGGCGTCGGTCGGCAGCCCGTCCGTCACCAGGCAGATCTGCGGCCGGTAGTACTGCAGCCCCGAGGCCCGCAGCTCCGCCTTGCGCGCGGCGACGATGTGCATGGACAGCTCCAGGGCCTCCGTCATCAGCGTGACCCCGGCGGCGGTCAGCATCGGCGCCTGAAAGGCGTGCGCCGGGATGAACGGGCTCATCCGGGCCCTGGGGTCCAGCAGTTGGGGTCCTCGCCAGGCCCGCACCCCCTGCCCGCCGAAGGTGACGACCGCGACCTCCACGCTGTAGCTGAGGCTGACGTCGTCGTGCAGCTCACGGGTCCACTCGGCCAGCGCGTTGTTGAGCGTCTGTATCGGCGGGCCCGCCATCGAACTGGACGTGTCCAGACACAGCACCAGCGGCATCCGCTGAGCGTTGTTCTCGAACTCGATGTCGGCGTACTCCGCCGGCAGGGTGGGCGGATATTCGCTGTGCATGGTTCGTCCCCCTGGTGGTTCTTGTCGGTGCGGGTACGGCGGTTGTCGCGGAGCCGGAGGGCGGTGGCGTCATCGGGGTGTGCCCTTGGCGTGGCGTGCGGCGGTGGGCGGGAAGGCGTAGAGGACGTCGGAGTCCCGTTCGCGGGCCTTGGCGACGTCGACGAGTCCGCCGGGCGCCGGTGGCGGACGGTCGGGTTCGGCCCAGACGGCGCGGCGGAGCACCCGGTCGATCTCGACATAGCCCTGGGGGTGCAGTTCGGTGCGTACGACGGCGGTACGGGCCTGGGTCGGACGGCCGCCCACCTGCCGCCCGTGCCGTCGCGCGGACCCGAGCCGCAGCCGGGTGGTGGCCTCGTCCCCGTGGGGCGGCTTGGTGGCGCGGCCCATGGCGGAGCCGGTGGCCGGGCTCCCGCCGGCGCCGGTGGCAGGGCTCGTGACGGCGCCGGTGGCAGGGCTCGTGACGGTGTCCATGGCGGCGCCCGCGGCCGAGCCGGTGGCTGAGGCGATGGCCGAGGTGATGGCCGAGGCGTGGGCGGGTCCGCCGCCGTGCCGCCCGCCCCCGGCGCGATGTCCCACGGCGACGGGCCCCCTGGACCGCCGGATGACGATCACGAAGGCGAGCAGCAGGAGGGCGAGGAGCAGCGCCATGAAGAAGGCCGTCCAGGTGGTGCCGCTGTAGCCGGTGTCCTGGGTGCGGGCGGCGCCGACCGCGTCCTTGTCGTCGCGGCCCGCCCCGTGGTTGTCATCGGGCTGCCCGCTGGGCGGCGGGGAGCCGAGTGTCGGGGGCGGCGATACGGGAACGGCGTCGACGTGCGTGGAGAGGTCGGCGACCAGCCGCCTTCTGATCAGCTCACGTCCGTCCAGCGGCCCGGTCCGGCTGTCGCTCTCGACGATCAGGTTGCACAGTTCGGCGGGGACGCACACGCCGGCCGCGTCCAACTCGTCGACGGCCCACCGGGGTATGCGGTCGATCTTCGCCTCGGGGTGCACCATGCGGCCCCCTGCCAGCACCAGCAGAGCCGTGCCCCCGTCGCCCGTCCTGCCGTCCTCGGGTACCTCCACCACCAGCTGGTGCCGGCGCTTCTGGGCGTCCTTCCAGGTGGAGGCGTCTTTCCGCTGTTCCGGCCCGGCCAACGCCAGCGGATCGCGGAGCGTGACGACGTAGGGCTCGCCCTTGTCGAGGTTGCCGGCCCAGCACTCCAGCCAGGGCGCGAGCGGCCCCGCGCAGGGCCGCTCGGCCACAGCCGAGCCCGTGGGCATCCCGATCACCGACAATCCCACGAGTACGCCGAGGAAACCCAAACGCCTCATGGCACCCATCGCACCAACCCCCCGCGGCCTGAAAAGCACGCCCCCGCGCCCCCTGAAAAGCCCATCCAATAGTGGGGCAGGCAATGGGCCGGGGGAAGGGTTTGGTGAATTCCACCCCTGAACTTCCGGCGATTTCCGCTTGGTTGCGGATTCCCTTCGCCAACTTCTACAACTTGAACACCTGATGGCAACGACTGAACATTTGCCGTGCCCGATCCACCCATTCATTGGCCAAGGAATCGAAATCCGCCTGGGTGATCCGGCAGGTCAACGGCAGATCGCAGACCCCGGCGAGACAGGGACGCGGCCCGCGTACATCCCATACGGACAGCATGGGGTTCAGTTGTTCGGTATTCCAGGCGTTCGCCGCGGCGGCGGCCACGGCGAGTTGGTCGTGGCGGAGGAAATTCCCGTCCGTGGCGAAGGCCACCAGCAGTTTCTTGGTGGTCATGAATCTCACCGTGACCACCCGCCCCGCCTCATGGAGGTCGAATCGCAGGGAGACGGACACGGTGTCGTGATCGGTGTGGTAATTCCGTCGGGCCACCCAGTTCCGTACGAGCTGCCGCCAGTGCGTTCCGACGTCGTAGATCTCGGGAGCGCGCCCCGAGGGGGAGTCACGGCCTACGGAGGACTCCCGCCCCGAGGAGTCACGGCCGGGAACGGAATCCCGGCCGGGAACGGAGTCGCGGCCCGCGTAGGACTCGCGGCCGGCGTAGGAGTCCCACCCCGGGTACACGTCAGGCGCCGTCACGGATCACCGCCCCGGCGACCATGGCGTCGGTGAGCCCGGCGTCGAGCAGCGCCTGCGCGTGCAGCAACAGACAGGAGGGGACGGACTCACTGGTCCCCGTACGCCGCCGATACCGCTCCCGCAGCTCCTCGTACCGCACCTCGATGGTCCGCGCGACCTGGGGCGGCGGCCAGGCGGCGACGGTGGGAGCGGCGCTGTCCCCCATCAACTCCTCAAGGATCTCGGGGAGTCGGGGCCGTTCCTCGGCCCGTTTGGCCAGACAGCGCCCGATGACGTCCCGCAGTCCCGCCGGCACCCCCTCCAACCGCGGTATCCCCCGTATGACCTCCACTCGCACCCCTTCCCCGCTGCCATGCGGCGGCCGCCCGGTCAGCGCGAACACCAGAACCCCGCCCAGTGCGAACACATCACTGGCCGGTCCGACGACGCCCCCACGGATCTGCTCCGGCGACATGAACGAAGGCGTCCCGACGACGACCCCGACCCGGGTGAGCCCCGGTGCGCCATCGACCCGGGAGATCCCGAAATCAATCACCCGTGGCCCATCGCCCGCCAGCAGCACATTGGCGGGCTTGAGATCCCGATGGATGACATGAGCGGCGTGAATGGCCTGCAATGCCTCGACCAGCCCGGCCCCCAGCCGCCGCACCTGGTCCTCGGGCAACGGCCCGTCCGCCCGTACGGCTTCGGCGAGGGAGGGCCCGGGAACGTAGAGCGTGGCCAGCCACGGCAGTTCGGCCTCCGTATCGGCGTCCACCACGGCCGCCGTGTACGCCCCGCTCACCACCCGCGCGGCGGCGACCTCCCGGGCGAACCGTTCACGGAACTCCGGCTCGGCGGCGAGTTCGGGCCGGGCGACCTTGACGGCGACCTCCCGCCCGGCGGGCGAGCGCCCCAGATACACCCACCCCATCCCACCGGACCCGAGCCGCCCCACGATCCGATACGGCCCGATCCTCATGGGGTCGCTAACGGGAGTACGCACCCCACTCACCTCATTTCAGGCTTCGGCGCGAATACCCAGAGTGTCCCGTGTTTTCCCCTCCCCGGCAGTGTTTTCACCACGGTCGCCCCGGTCGCCCCGGTCACCCCGGTCGTCCTGAGCCAGATCCATGGGCGAGAGGACGAGGGCGCCAGGCTTTTCGGCGTGAGAAAGCGATCACGCCCCTGATCCGCCGTCATGGCGCGGATCAGGGGCGTGTGTTCGCAGATCAGGAGCGTGTGTCCGTGGCAGGCCCTTGGCGCCGGAGCATCGGGCCCGTGCCGAAGCGGCTCGGCGCCTAGAAATTCACATGCGGGGTGTACTCGACGTCGCCATCGGTGTCCATCCACCATCCGAAAGCGTGGTGGCGGAAGTTCTTGGGGCAGGTCACCCGCTGGGACTTCCACCAGCTACGGGCCTTGATCGGGGTCTTCTTGACGATGACGGCATGCTGGCCGTCACCCACACAGGTAATGCCGAACTGGCCCTTGATGGCCTTCTTGTTGAAGTTTCCGATCTTGATCTTGACGTATTTGCCCTTGTCCACCGCGATGCACCGCTTGACCTTCGGGGCCTTGGTGCTCGAACCGGAGCAGTACGACTTCGGCGCCGCACTCGCACTGGGCGCCATGGCTCCCAGCAATGACGCCGCGATGGCGGCTGAGACGACGACGCCTACCGACTTCCTCATGATGCTTCTCCCCGTTTGTGCTGTTCGTTCACCGTCACGGCTTTCTACGTTCGCGACCGCAACGCTGCAATGATCATGCCAGACGGGGAGATGACAGTGAAATCCGCGGCCGGTCGAGGAGATGTCGCTGGTCAGGGCAACCCATAGACGACCGGCCGCGGAGCGGGAGGGGGCCTGAGCCCCGGTGAGGCGTGAGCCCCGGGTGAGGCGTGAGCCCCGGGTGGGGTGGGCTTGGCGGGCTTCAGCCCGAGGTGGCGCACCCCTGGCGCGTGGGGGTCAGCCCAGGCGCTCCACCAGTGCCCGGTACTCGTCCCACAGTTCCTTCGGTGTGTGGTCACCGAAGGTGTTGAGGTGGTCGGGGACCAGCGCGGCCTCCTCGCGCCAGACCTCCTTGTCGACGGTGAGGAGGAAGTCCAGGTCGTCGGCGGAGAGTTCGAGGCCTTCGGTGTCCAGGGCGTCCGCCGTCGGCAGGATGCCGATCGGGGTCTCGACGCCCTCGGCCCTGCCGTCCAGCCGGTCCACGATCCACTTCAGTACGCGGCTGTTCTCACCGAAGCCCGGCCAGACGAACTTGCCCTCGTCGTTCTTCCGGAACCAGTTGACGTAGTAGATCTTCGGCAGCTTCGCCTGGTCCCTGCCCTTGGCGACCTCGACCCAGTGCCCCATGTAGTCGCCCATGTTGTAGCCGCAGAACGGCAGCATGGCGAAGGGGTCGCGGCGCAGCTCGCCGACCTTGCCCTCGGCGGCGGCGGTCTTCTCCGAGGCCACGTTGGCGCCCAGGAACACCCCGTGGTTCCAGTCGAAGGACTCCGTCACCAGCGGCACCGCGGTGGCCCGGCGCCCGCCGAAGAGGATCGCCGAGATCGGGACGCCCTTCGGGTCCTCCCACTCGGGCGCGATGATCGGGCACTGCGAGGCGGGGACGGTGAAGCGGGCGTTCGGGTGGGCGGCGGGAACGTCGGCGGACGGCGTCCAGTCGTTGCCCTTCCAGTCGGTCAGATGGGCCGGGGTCTCCTCCGTCATGCCCTCCCACCAGATGTCCCCGTCGTCCGTCAACGCGACGTTCGTGAAGACGGAGTTGCCCCACAGCGTCTTCATCGCGTTGGCGTTGGTGTGCTCACCCGTGCCGGGCGCGACGCCGAAGAATCCGGCCTCGGGGTTGATGGCGTAGAGCCGCCCGTCCTCGCCGAAGCGCATCCACGCGATGTCGTCACCGATGGTCTCGACGGTCCAGCCGGAGATCGTGGGCTCCAGCATCGCGAGGTTCGTCTTGCCGCACGCGGACGGGAAGGCCGCCGCCACGTACTTCGACTCACCCTGCGGCGGCGTCAGTTTGAGGATCAGCATGTGCTCGGCCAGCCAGCCCTCGTCCCGCGCCATCACGGAGGCGATGCGCAGGGCGTAGCACTTCTTGCCGAGCAGCGCGTTTCCGCCGTACCCGGAGCCGTACGACCAGATCTCGCGGCTCTCGGGGAAGTGGGAGATGTACTTGGTCTGGTTGCAGGGCCAGGGGACATCCGCCTCGCCGGCCTCCAGGGGCGCCCCCACACTGTGCACGGCCTTGACGAAGAAGCCGTCGTCGCCGAGTTCGTCGAGCACGGGCTGGCCCATACGGGTCATGGTGCGCATGGAGACGGCGACATAGGCGGAGTCGGTGATCTCCACACCGATCGCGGAGAGCTCCGAGCCGAGCGGGCCCATGCAGAACGGGACGACATACATGGTCCGGCCGCGCATGGAGCCGCGGAAGACGCCCTTCTCACCGGCGAAGACCTCACGCATCTCGGCGGGGTCCATCCAGTGGTTCGTCGGCCCTGCGTCCTCTTCCTTCTCGGAGCAGATGAACGTCCGGTCCTCGACCCGCGCGACATCGGTCGGGTCGGAGGCGGCGTAGTACGAGTTCGGGCGTTTGATGGGGTCGAGTTTCCGGAAGGTGCCCTTCTCGACGAGCTCCCCGCACAGGCGCTCGTACTCGGCCTCGGAGCCGTCACACCAGACCACGTTGTCCGGCTGGGTCAGTTCGGCGATCTCGTTCACCCACTCGACGAGTTCTCGGTGGGTGGTGGGGACGACTGAGGGGGGAGCCGCGATGTCGCGCGCCACGATTGCTCCTAAATGAGGGATTTTTTATGGGAGGCCCCGTGGGGGCTGCGGCCCGGATGCTTCATCGGTGGGTCCCCGGCGGGTGACCTTGGCGCTCATCCGGTGCCGACCGCACTCATTTGATCATCCGACGGGAGTGCTCATATGTCCAGAGGGCTTCACACGTGAGCACCGTGAGCATCGCCACTCATTAACCTCCCCAGGAGAGGTTTCCCGACCGCATCTGGAGGCTTTCTGGCATCACCGGCTGCCGGATCGGGGCCCAGCGTGAGACGATGGCCACTTCCGGCTACTTGAACGGGCCTCTCCGATCCGTAACTTACGGTTCCGTAGGTACGATGCCGGGCATGACAGCGTCCGCCCCCGACGCGCCTCCGGACACGCCGGCCGACGGCCGGGACTCCCGAGCGCCCTCCCTGCCACACCAGCTCGCCCACCAGATCGGTCAGCAGGCCCACCAGATCGGCCAGCAGATCGGCCAGGCCATCTCGGAGCCGATCAAGCCCAAGCTCAGAGGCTGGCTGCATCTCGGCATGTTCCCGGCCGTGCTGATCGCGGGCCTGGTCCTCACCGCCCTCGCGGACTCGGTGCGCGGACGCGTCGCCTGCGGGATATACGTCCTGACCGCCTGCCTGCTGTTCGGTGTCAGCGCGCTGTACCACCGGGGCAACTGGAGCCCGCGCATGGACGGCATCCTGCGCCGTCTGGATCACGCCAATATCTTCCTGATCATCGCGGGTACGTACACGCCGCTGACCCTTCTGCTCCTGCCCGGAGCCAAGGGCCAGTGGCTGCTGTGGGGCATCTGGGCGGCGGCCCTCGCCGGCATCGTCTTCCGCGTCTTCTGGGTCGGCGCCCCTCGCTGGCTCTACACCCCCTGCTATATCGCGATGGGCTGGGCGGCCGTCTTCTTCCTCCCCGACTTCATGCGCACCGGCGGCATCGCCGTCCTGGTACTGGTGATCGTCGGCGGTGTCCTCTACAGCGCGGGCGGAGTCATCTACGGCCTCAAGCGCCCCGACCCGTCACCGAGGTGGTTCGGCTTCCACGAGGTCTTCCACTCGTTCACGCTGGCGGCGTTCGTCGTCCACTACGTGGGGATCTCGCTGGTGGCGTACCAGCACGGTTGACCCCGGCACACCCTCCGCTCCCAGGGCCACGGCTTACGAGCCGTGGCCCTTTCGCATACCCTCTCCCCAGAGGGGCATTTGACAGTAACTACATTTTGAGAGCTACTCTCATTTCATGGCAACTGTCGAAACTGTCAGTCCCTCTCCCGCGCACCCCCGCCGCTGGTGGGCCCTGGGCGCCCTGGTCGCGAGCATGCTCACGCTCGGCTTCGACACGACGATCCTCAACGTGGCACTCCCGACGATGGCCGCCGACCTGGGCGCGAGCACAGGTGAACAACAGTGGATGGCGGACGCGTACGTCATCGTCTTCGCGGCGCTGATGCTCCCCGCGGGCCTGCTCGGCGACCGCTTCGGCCGCCGCCGGATGCTGATCACGGGCCTGGGCGTCTTCCTCGCCGGCTCCCTGCTCGGAGCCCTGGCCGGCGATGTGAACACGGTGATCGCCGCACGAGCGGCCATGGGCATCGGCGCCGCCCTGATCACCCCCCTCGCGCTCTCCGTCCTCCCCTCCCTCTTCACCCCCGACGAGCGCGCCAAGGCCGTCGGCATCGTCTCGGCGGCCTCCGCCCTCGGCCTTCCGCTGGGCCCGATCCTCGGCGGCTGGCTCCTGAACCACTTCTGGTGGGGCTCGGTCTTCCTGATCAACGTCCCCATGGCCGCGATCGGCATCGCCGCCTGCGCGTTCCTCCTCCCGGAGACGAAGGACCCGGCGTCCCCGAAGGTCGACACCATCTCCACGGCGCTCACCGTGACGGGCCTGGGCGCCCTGATCTACGCGATCATCGAGGCCCCCGTACGAGGCTGGACCGACCCCCTGATCCTGGCCGCACTCGGAGCCGCCGTCCTCTTGATCGCCGCACTGGTGCTGAGGGAACGACGGTCGGCCCGCCCCATGCTGGACCTGACCCTGCTGGCCCACCGGGGCTTCCTCCTCAACACCCTGGCCGCGACGCTGGTGATGTTCGTCCTCTCCGGCCTGCTGTTCGTGCTCCCGCCGTACCTCCAGGCGGTCCTCGGCCACGACGCCCTCGGCACCGGCGTACGGCTGCTGCCGATGATGGGCGGCCTCCTGGTCGCCTCCCGTACGGCCCCGGCGCTCGTCGTACGTTTCGGCGCGCGAGCCACGGTGAGTGCGGGCCTGGTGGTGCTGGCCTTCGCCGCGCTCCTCGGCAGCCGTACGACGACCGACTCGGGCTACGGCTACACCGCGCTGTGGCTCTCCCTCACCGGCCTGGCCTTCGGCCTCTCCCTCATCCCCGCGATGAACAACGCCCTCGGCACGCTCCCCGGGGACCGCGCGGGCAGCGGGTCGGGCCTGCTGATGACCCTGCGCCAGGTGGGCGGCGCGATCGGCATCGCCCTGCTCGGCAGCCTGCTGGCCGGCACCTTCAAGGACCGCCTCGACATCACCGGCCTGCCGTCGAAGGCCGCCGAAACGGCCGGGGACTCGGTGGTGGCGGCGCATATGGTCGCCGCACGGACGGGCTCGGCCGATCTGGCGGCCTCCGCGAACAACGCGTACGTCCACGGAATGGGCGTGGTGCTGCTGGTATGCGGTGTGGCGGCCCTAGCCTCCGCACTCCTGGCGGCCTCCTTCCTCCCCCACACACCCGCTCCACAGAACCCCTCACCCCCGGACATGGCTGCCGAGCAAGCCGATGCCCGACAATGACCACCATGACCCCCGCACGCACCACTCCCCCCACCGACCGTCCCCAGCTGGGACTTCGTGAACGGAAGAAGATCAAAACCAGGACGGCGATCCGCGACGCGACCTACGGCCTCATCCGCGAACAGGGCTACGACGCCACCACGATCGAGCAGATCGCCGAGCGCGCCGAGGTCTCGCCGTCCACGGTCTTCCGCTACTTCCCGACGAAGGAGGACATCGTCCTCACGGACGAGTACGACCCGATCCTGCTGGACGAACTGCGCAAGCGGCCGGCGGACGAGCCGTGGATGGAGTCGTTGCGGTACGTCATGCGGCTGGCCATCGGAGCCGGTCTGGAGGAGGAACCCGAGATCGTCCGCCTCCGCGCCCATCTCCTGGTCCAGGTCCCGGCGGTACGGTCCCGCATGCTGGAGAGCATGTCGGTCACCGGCCGCATGCTCGCCGACGCGGTAGCCGACCGCACCGGCCTGGAACGGGACAGCCTGGAGGCGAGGGTCTACACGATGTCCCTGATGGGCGGCCTCTCGGAGATCACCCTCTACTGGGCCGAGAACGACTACAAGGACGACCTCCGGGACCTCATGGACCGCACGCTGGACGTCATAGAACACGGCCTGCCGGCAGCAACGGGCCGGGCCGCGAAAAACCCCTGAGGCGGGACCATGACCGCATGGCATCCTGACCAGGTGAACGGTCCGGAGATCCACGTCGAAGTAGCCCCCGAACTGGCCCTGTTCGTCCCCCACGGCCGCCGAGGCCCCGCCACCGCCCTGGCCGTGGACGGCGTCTCCACGCTCGGTCATGTGGTGGAGTCCCTGGGCGTCCCACTGACGGAAGTCGGCGCACTGGTAGTGGACGGCGACGAGGTCCCGGTGTCACACATCCCGAAGGCCGGAGAGTCGGTGACCGTACGCCCGGTCGCCCGCCCCCAACACATCCCCGGCGCCCCCCTCCGCTTCCTCCTGGACGTCCACCTGGGCACCCTCGCCCGCCGCCTACGCCTCCTGGGCGTGGACACGGCCTACGAGTCGACGGACATCGGCGACCCGGCACTGGCGGCCCGCTCGGCCGCCGAACGCCGGGTGATGCTGAGCCGGGACAGAGGCCTCCTACGAAGGCGGGAGCTCTGGGCAGGCGCATACGTCTACAGCACAAAGCCGGACGCCCAACTCCAAGACATCCTGGCCCGCTTCGCCCCGGAGCTGCACCCCTGGACCCGCTGCACAGCCTGCAACGGCACACTGCGCCCGGCGACGAAGGAAGAGGTGGCCGACCGTTTGCAGGACGGCACCCACCGCTCGTACGACGTCTTCGCCCAGTGCGAGGCCTGCGGCAGGGCGTACTGGAAGGGCGCGCACCACGAACAGCTGGAGGCGATCGTGAGGGACGCGCTGAGCACACGTACTCAGACGGGTTGAGTACACCACCCCATCCCGGACCCGATGGCAGGCCGTTGAATCGTGGCATGGCCACCACACCCGATACCGCGAACTCTCCGCACCTGGTGGACACTCCGCAGTCGTCCCCCTCGAACCACGACCGCACCATCAACCTCTGGTCGGGCCTGGGCCTGATCCTCCTCCTCCCGATGTCCCTCGGCTCCTGGCTCCTCCGCCTCTCCACAGCAGGGGGCAGCCGCTGCCTGACCTACGGCGAGGGCTGCTCCACGATCCCCGGCGGCCTACCCAACGGCTTCTTCTGGGCCTCCATCGCATCCGGCCTGCTGGTGGCCGCATGGCCCCGTACGCGGTGGACATCCGGCAGGTACTGGGCCGTGGCAGTGCAGTGGGCTGCTCAGATCGTGCTGTGCGGGCTGATCGCCGGCGGGGCTTGAGGTCAACGGGGCCGACGATACCTGCGCGCACTCGGGCCCCCCGGGGGGGCGCAAGTTCTGCGCTTGTGGTGCGCGTGGACTACGCCGCTGGATCAGACCGCGTCATCAGGTCAGTCAGCTCAGCGTCGGTGGCCTCCGGCTGAAGGCGAACGGCGAAGGTATGGCCCTCATCGCAGAACACCACGTCAAGGTGTGCCGGCGCGAGTCTGCGGAACACAACCGCGAGCCAGGCGGCGTCCTCCTGCCAGACGTCCAGGTACAGGCAGGTACCGTCCACGTGCAGGTATGCCTCGCCTGGACCGTTCGCCGCCTCGCAGGACCAACTGAAGCTCTGCGCCTCGCTCCGGAGTGTCGAGTCGATCTCGGCAGCTACCCATCGACCCCGTATCGCCGTTGTCAGCGCCTCAGCGTCGACCCGCCACCCGCCCGCCTCGCTGTCGGTCAGTACCAAGAACTGCGTCATAGCGACTCCCCCCGCCCGATGCGTCACGTCGCCGAGTTGATGAGGCAGAGCAGTGCCCCGACGCCGAGCAGCACGAGGCCGGTGCCGCCCATGAGGAGCACGACAGGCCGTTCCTTGAAGAAGGCCCGATGTGAATTGGTCACGTATTCATAGAACTTGTAGACCACTTGCCCGTCGACGCCGTGGTGCTTCAGGTTCCGCATGAGGCGGTAGTCCACGAAATTGCCCGACTGGGCCACCAGGGCAAAGCACCCGAACATCATGAGGACAAGGCCCAGGGCCATAGGAAAGGACACGACACCCCCACCGTTCCCACCCGTGTGAGGCCGCACCGTAGATCACCAACTGCTGGCCCCTTGGCCGGGCGGGCCGACCACGCCCGGCCGGACGGGAGAAACCTCGCCGGCGCTTCAGTGACGGCGCGTCATCGACGTCTGACGTCCCCCTTCCCGCAAGCCACCCCATCCCCATCCGGGTCCAGCTTCAGCGGATCGTCCTTGCCGTTGACCTTCAAGCGCCCATAGTTGTTCTCCTTCAGCCACTCGCAGCGCGACGACGTCGTCTTCCTGACCTCCGCCGGGAAGGTCGTCGGGACGCAGACATTGGCGGAGCCGTAGTGGCGGTCGCAGCCGGAGAGCGTGGGGCTGACCCTCTGGGAAGTCCTCTTCTTGCCTGGTCCCGTTACCTTGCCCTTCGGGGTGTCCGCGAAGTCGTGGATGTGGGCCGAGGGGGCCTCGCCGGAGGCTTCCGCCAGGGCTGTCGGGCCTTGCAGGTGGACCCATTCCGCCACCGACGGGATACCGTTCGCGTCGACCGCGAAGAGCATGTACCAGCCCGGTGGGGCGAGGTTCGGGTTGCTCGTCACGTTCAGGTCGACGTTGTTGCCGTCCACCGATAGGGGGAGGTCGACAAACCTCTGGTTCGGGTCTGAGGAGTGCGTGACCGCCGCCGGGCGGATCAGTTCCGCCTTCGCGATCGGGCGGTCCACCGTGATGCGTTGGGTGTCTCCGTAGACCCATTCCCTGTCGATCACCGAGGTGATGGCCGGGCGGTCGCCCTTCAGCAGGTACGGGGGTGTGTAGATCGAGACGTTGTGGTTCCAGGAGCCGTTGCCCGGGTTGTCGCCCGTCGCCATGACGCGGCCGTCCGGCAGCAGGAATGCCGACGAGTGGTAGCCGCGGGCCTCCGGGTCCACCGCCACCTGGTCGAACGTCTCCGTCGCCGGGTCGTAGATCGACGTCTCGAAGACCGGGTTCGCCCGGTTGTGCAGGGCTCCGCCCGTTTCCAGGACCTTGCCGTCCGGGAGGAGTACCGCCGAGACGTACATCTTGCCCTGGTCGCCCGTTTGGGGGACCTTTCCGGCGCCCAGGTCCACCGTGCCCTGGGGGATCGGGGGGCCCGCCACGTACGTGGGGTTCGCGGCCTTCAGGTCGATGATGTCCGTCAGGCGGTTCGCCTCGGGGTTCGAGTCGATGTTGCCGCCGCCCAAGGTGAGGACCTTTTGGTCCTGGGCGGGGGGCAGCAGCACGCTCGCCGACTGGTCGCGTTCGTCCTTGTTCTGGAGGCCGGGGACGGATGTCACCGTGTTCGCGCCGTAGTCGTAGATCGCCGAGCCCGTCCCCGGGATGTTGTTGCCGAAGACATGGCTGCCCGAGTAGAAGAGGCGGCCGTCCTGCATCAGGATCATCGACGGGTACAGGCCCCAGTACGACCAGGTCTGGTTGACCTTCCAGAGTTCGAGCCACTTCTGCTCGGCGTCCGACCACAGTTCAGCCGTGACAGAGCCTGTGGAGTCCTCTCTGAGGCCGCCGAACGAGATGACGTCGCCGTTGCCGAGGATCGTCGCCGACGGGTACCAATGGCCGTCGTTCATGTCGTTTGTCTTTGTGTACGTCTCCGTCGCCGGGTCGAATATGTACGAGTCCTTGTAGCCCTCGTAGCCGTGCGAACCGTCCGCCGCCGGGTACGCCTTGTTGCCGCTCATGACCAGGACCCGGCCGTCGTCCAACTGCACGTGGCCCGCGCAGAACATGTCATCCGGGGTCGGGATCTGCTTGTACGTGCCCGTCTGAGGGTTGTACACCGCGCTCGTGAACGTACCCGCCTCGAACATCTCCTCGCTGTTGCCGGAGCCGGCGATCAGCAGGACCTTGCCGTTGTTGAGGACGACGGAGTGCATGGAGCGGACCGGGTTCTGGGTGGGCAGGACCTCCCAGCGGCCGTCGCGGCACTCCTCCACCGTGCCCGTGCAGTCGGGCTCGGGGACGGGGTCGGCGACCTGTTCCATCGTGTAGTCGTCGGTCGTGACCGCGCCCGTGCCGTAGACCGAGGCGCCCCAGCTGATCCGGTCCGTGCCGGCCGGGACCTCGGGGGTGCGGACCGTGGCCTGGGTCCAACTCCCGGCCATTTCCAGGGTTTTCAGGTCCGTCCAGTACTGCCAGCCCGCCGTGGTGTCATGGCGGAAGAGCGTGATGGACACGTCCGGGGTCGTCGACTTGTACCAGAGGCCCAGGTCGTACTGCTTGCCGACCGAGACGGGCGGGGCGCAGGTCGCCGACTCCGTGATCAGGGCCTTTCGGTCACCGTCCACCCGGCGCGTCAGTTCCACCTTCATCGCCTTCGAGCCCGAGTGGGCGTCCGCGACCGTGGAGAAGGTGAAGTCGTTGTCGCCCCAGCCCGACTTCTCCCAGCAGTACGGCATGTCGTCCGTACCGGCGGTTTCGAAGCCGGGGTTCTGGACGAGGTTGGCGGCGGAGGCGGGTTGAGGGGTGATCAGGAGGAGGCCGGAGGCCAGGGCGGCCACGGCCAGCATCGCCGTTCTACGTCTGGGTCTGATGCGGAAATTCCAACGGTTGTGCACTTGAATCTCCTTGCTGTGCGGCTCCCTCTGCTACGAGCTCGGAGGGTTTGGGCTGTTTGACGAGTGCGGGTGTGTGGGGGCTGGTCGCGCCCACGCGGCGGAGCCGCAAATGTCACTGCCCCGCGCCCCTGAAGGGGCGCTCACGCGGCCCCCTTCGCCGCGCTCCCCGCCGCCAGGTTTTTTGCGCGGCAGATACACCAGCGCCTCCGTCCCCACGAAGCGCAGGACGAACGTCGTCACCAACGCCAGCGCGGTCGCGGGCAGCGCCCCCATCCCGAACTGGGCGACGAACAGGGCGATCAGGGGGATACGAAGGACCAGGTCGGCGTTGGCCAGAAGCGCGAACCGGCCGATGCGGTCCCACCCCTTCCTGTGCTTGCGTCGCTCGCGGAAGCACAGGTGCTCGATCAGGAAGAAGTTCCAGAGAACCCCGAGTTGGTTGGCGAGGATCTCCGCCGGGACGTAGTGCATGCCGAAGGCGTGGGTCAGCGCCCATAGGCCCGCCAGGTTCGGGATGAAGCCCGTGACTCCGATCAGGCCGAAGACGATCATCCGGGCCAGGGGGGACGCCGTACGGAGGCCCACCAGGTGGCGTAGGAACCTCAGGCCCTCCTGCGCCGTCGACTTCGACTCGCCCGCGTACCTGTCCTGGAAGACGAACGGCACCTCCGTGACCTCGCGCGGGCGGCTGCGCACCGCCAGCTCCAGGAGGATCTTGTAGCCGAGGGGCTGGAGGATCTCCGCCGTGACCGCGCTGCGGCGGATCGCGAAGAAGCCGCTCATGGGGTCGCTAATGCCGTGCAGGCGGCGGGGGAACAGGGACTTCGTCAGCCAGGTCGCGCCTCGGGACACCGCCACGCGGTAACTGCCCGCCAGGCCGGCCCTGCTGCCGCCCTTGATGTAACGGGACGCCACCACCAGGCCCGCCCTCGACCGCTCTCCCGTCGCCACCAACTCCGGTACCAGGGACGGGGGATGCTGCAGATCGCCGTCCATGACGACGATCCAGTCCGAAGCGGCCGCCTTCATGCCCTCCACCACCGCGCCGCCCAGGCCGCCCACCGGCTTGTCGCGGTGCAGGACCGTCACCGGGAACGGGCAGTCCTGCGCGGCCTTGTCGATCACCTCGGGGGTGTCGTCGGTGGAGTCGTCCACGAAGACCACCTCGCACGGCAGCCGCGACGGCACCGTCTCCGTGATCTGGTGCAGCAACTCCCATACGTTCGCGGACTCGTTGAAGGTGGGTACGACGATGGTGACGGCCCCGGGCTCGGGCACCTCCGCTCCTCGCACGGCCGGATCACCCAACTCCTCGCGAGCGGTGGACTCGTAACTGCCGTGACTGCCGTGACTGCCTCGACTCCCATGGCTGCCGCTGCTCATCGGTCGCCTCCCGCGGCCTGGTTCTGGCCCTGGTCCTGGATCTTCCGGATCTCGATCCGGTCCTCTCCGGTGCCGAACGCGGCCACCGGCGTCGAGTGCTCCATCGCCGCCCTCACGTTGGGCAGATCAACCGCGTCACGCCGTACCGTCGGGGAGGCGACGACGTAGTCGAGGTCGCGCCAGCCGCGTGGCATCGTCTTGGTCACCGCGGGGTCGAGGTCGGCCTTGTAGAACCAGATGACGCCGAGCCCGGGCTCGTACCCCTCGTGGACGAGGTCGAGCCAGATGGAGTCCTCGACGAGGACGCGGGTGTCACCGGGGTTGTCGATCTCGGAGCCGAGCCAGCGGACGGCTTCCTCGTAGGGGGCGTTGGCGTCGAAGGTCACCGCGGTGTGGTTGCCGTCGTACCAGCGGGGGACGACATACGCGGCCGACGCGGCGACGAGGGCGGTGGCTACGGCGTACCTCGCCCAGGTCAGCGGCCGTTTCTCCGCTCTGCCGCGGCCGCGGCGCAGGACCGCGTGGGCGATGCTCGCGGTGCCGCCGGCGAGGACGAGCGCGAGGAACGGCAGGGCCTGGATGACGTACATCGCGGGGAGGTAGCCGGGGCGCAGGGCCATGACGGCGAGGATCGCCACGGCGAGTGCGGGGCCGGCGAGGGCGCGGGCCGTCACCGACCAGCGCCAGGTGAGCAGCAGGAGCAGGGCGCCCGCGAGGCCGCCCAGGGGCAGTACGCGGTCGTAGTACAGCCAGGACTGGAGGACACCGTACGAGCCGGTGCCCTCGGTGAGGATGAAGCCTGAGCCGGGGCGGCTCATCTGGTAGACGATGCCGTCCCACAGGGACACATGGCCGGCGCCCGGCAGCAACTCGCCCTTGAGCAGGGCGAAGAGCGGGTACGAGACGCCGACGAGGACGCAGGCCGTGACCGCGCCGGTGATGGCGAACTTCCTGGTGTCCCGGTGGCTGTGGCGCCACATGGTGAGGAGGACGGCCGGGAGGACGAGGAGCATCGTCTCCTTGGTGAGGACGGCCGTGGCGGCGGCGAGGCCCGCGCCGAAGTGGTGCCAGAGGTGACGGCTGGGTGAGGCGGCGAGGCAGAAGGCCAGCAGGGTCCACATCACCGCGAGGTTGTCGAGGAAGATCTCGCGCTGGAGGACCACCGACAGCGGGGAGAGGCCGAAGAGGGCCATGCCGAGGCCGGCGGCCCAGCGGGGCAGGGAGAGACGGCGGCCGAGGACGTAGACCAGGACGGCGCTGATCGCGCTGATGACGAGCATCACCGCGCGCATCGAGCCGACGGTCATCGACTCGGGCGCCAGCTGGGCGGGAATCCAGGTCAGTACGGCGATCTGAATCCAGCCGAGGGGCGGGTGGTCGTACCAGTAGGTGTAGTGGGCGAGGCCTCTGCCCTCCTGGACGGCCCAGGCCTGGGCGAGGTAGGTGCCCTCGTCGTCGCTGAGGGTGGGGTAGTCGGCGATGTTCCAGCCCTGGACGACGAGGATCGCCACAAGGAGGACACCGCAGAGGATCAGATCGGGTCGGGAGCTTCGGAGCCGCCTCGGCGGCATGGCTGTTCGACTGGTCGAACCGGTTTTGGGCGCAGCTGTCCGCTGCGCGGGGACCTTGACTTGGGTCTTGGTCGCCGCGGGAAGTGTGGAGGTCACGCGGGAACGTCCTCTCGGTCCACGTTCGCGTGTACGCCGGCGCTCGCGCTCGCGCTGGTGCTCGCGTTCGCGAGATGTGCGCCGACGTGGCTGGTCAACTCCCAGTCGTTGCGGCCGCGTTGCTCGCGCCACACTGCGCGGACGGCCGCGAGGGCAAGGAGGAGCTGGTAGAAGGGGCCGCCCACGATGAGTTTGACGTAGTGGACGGACCGCACGCGCAGGCCGTACTGCTTGCCGAAGTCATGCAGTCCGACCAGCTCGAACACGAAGGTGACGAGGGCGGTGACGGCCGGCAGGAAGGTGATGAACGCGACGCCGACGGGCACGTCCAGAAAGAGCGCGATGGCCACGTTCAGCGGGATGATCACGCCGGAGACGGCCTGGAGGTACGGCGTCATCAGTGTGTAGCGGGCGAGCAACCGCTGCCGGAATCCGCGCAGTTGCTTCCAGTCGCGCTTGCGGTAGACCTGGAGGAAGCCCTGGTTCCAGCGGGTGCGCTGCTTCATCAGCGACATCAGGCTGCCGGGGGTCTCCTCCTTGGTCACCATGTCGGAGTCGTAGGCGACGACGACTTTCTTGCCGACGCTGGAGAGCCGTACGCCCAGGTCGCAGTCCTCGGCGAGGCAGTGGGGGTCCCAGCCCTCGGCTTCGCGCAGCACCCTCGTCCGTACGAAGACGGTGTTGCCGCCGAGCGGGATGAACCCCTTCTGCGCGTGCAGATGCAGCCGGGAGCGGAACCAGAAGAAGTACTCCAGGCAGTTGCGCAGGCTGTACCAGCTGGAGTGGAAGTTGATGAGCTGTACGCCGCCCTGGACGACGTCGGCGCCGGTGGTGCGGAAGGCGTGGTCGACGTGGGACAGCAGTTCGGGATGGACCTGGTCCTCGGCGTCGAAGACCCCGACGACATCGCCGCGGCAGTGCGGCAGCGCCGTGTTCATGGCCTTCGGTTTGTTCTTCTTCTCATGGGTGTCGACGACGACGCGGACGCGCGGGTCGCGCCGGGCGGCCTGCTCGGCCACCTCGGTGGTCTCGGGGTCGTCGTGCCCCACGATCACGATGATCTCGAAGTCGTCGTGGGACGACTCCAGCAGTCGTTGGATGGTGTGGTCGAGCACGGCCTGTTCATGCCGTGCGGGAAGTAAGAGCGAGAACGACACATGATCGTCCCCGTCCGGTCTGCTGAATCGGGTGGAAGCCAGCACTTCGGGCGTTCGCCACGCGTGCATCTGCCACCAGAGCGTGAAGGCCGCCATCCCGAACAAGGCCAGCGAGACGACAGCGATGAAGACGGACGTCAACAAGAAGATCCCCCCAGATCCCCTGGATCTCACAGATTCCCGGACCTGAGATCCCTATCCCTTCCCTCAGATCCGGCTACCCCCTGTCACGACAGGCGTCACCCCATGACAAACGCGACACACCGCTGACGGTGTGTCACTCCTGTCGCTACACAGTGGAGAGGCTAAGGGGAAACTGTGAATTCCGCGCCCTCTTCCGATAAATAGAGTGTTTCCGATCGAGGGCACGTGTAAGCGGATGTGTCCGAACACGCACCTAAATCAAGCCAGTTGTTCGATCTCGCCCCGGCGTGGGCAGGGCGAGTTTGCGCCGTTCAGGGCGGTTTAGTGCCGTTCCAGCGCCGCCTTCAGCCGTTCGACATCTGTCGTGGGAGCGTCACATGTGAAGTTACGGCAGACATACGCGGACGGTTCACCTCCGACGAGCGGACGCCCCGCCAGCAACGGCAGTTCATCACTCTCCGCAGCTCCTACGGCGACCACGGCCCCCGGAGCGGTCCCCAGCAACGCCGCCCGATGCAGCGCCTTGGTGCCCGGATGCCCCTCCGGCCCCACGACCGCGATCTCCCGAGGCCCGTCCAGCAACGCCTCGGCGGTGGCCAGCCCCCACCCGATGAACCTCGGCGCCCGCGGCCCTAGCGCCTTCACGACCCCCAACGCCCGCTCGGCGGCGCTCCGATGGGCCTCGGACCCGGTGTGCGCGGCATAGCCGAGCAGCGCCCCGGCCGCCGCGCTCCACCCGGAGGGCACGGCGTTGTCGGTCGGGTCCTGGGGCCGCCGGATGAGCTGCTCGGCATCGACGGCGGTGTCGTACAGCGCCCCGCTCCCCGGGTCCACGAACCGCGCGAGCACATGATCGAGCAGGAACCCGGCGAACTCCAGCCACACCCCTTCCCCCGTGACGGAGGCGAGCGCGAGGAACCCCTCGGCGACATCGGCATAGTCCTCCAACACCCCGCTGTTGCCCCCGGCCTGCCCGTCCTTGCTGGTCCTCGCGAGCTGGGCCCTGTCATCCATGTGCAGCCGTACGAGGAGGTCGGCGGCGGTGATGGCGGCGTCCACGAGGTCGGGCCGGTCGAAGTAGGCGCCGGTCTCGGCGAGTGCGGCGACGGCGAGGCCGTTCCAGGCGGCGACGACCTTGTCGTCCCGTCCCGGGGCGGGACGCCGCGAACGGGCCCGATTCAGCCGATCCTTGATCGACGCGATCTTTTCGGCGTCGAACACACCCTCGTGCTGGGGA
Source organism: Streptomyces sp. NPDC002643 (assembly GCF_053592555.1). NCBI lineage: Bacteria > Bacillati > Actinomycetota > Actinomycetes > Kitasatosporales > Streptomycetaceae > Streptomyces > Streptomyces sp. NPDC002643. The sequence goes on along the minus strand of NZ_JBSFVY010000027.1, from coordinate 58,069 downwards.
AGTTGGAGGACCGAGGCGCCGTGCTCGAAGGTGCCCTCGTCCGTGACGCCGAAGTAGTGCGCGGCGAGCCCGGCGTCCTCCTCCCCGAGCACGTCGGCCATCTGCTCGGGCGTCCACACGTAATAGGCGCCCTCGACATGCCGGCCGCTCCCGTCCTCGCTGTCGGCGTCAAGGGCGGAAGCGAACCCGCCCTCGGTGGTCCGCAGCTCACGCACCATGAAGTCGGCGGTTTCGAGGGCGACGCGGCGGGCGAGTTCGGAGCCGGTGCCGCGCCAGAGGTGGGCGTAGACGCGGCAGAGCAGGGCGTTGTCGTACAGCATCTTCTCGAAGTGGGGCACGACCCAGTCGCGGTCGACGGAGTAGCGGGCGAAGCCGCCGCCGAGCTGGTCGTAGATACCGCCGCGGGCCATGCGCTCGCAGGTGTCCTGGGCCATCTGGAGGGCGCCCTCGGAGCCGGTGCGGGCGTGATGCCTGAGCAGGAACTCGATGACCATGGACGGCGGAAACTTGGGCGCCCCGCCGAACCCGCCGCGCGAGGCGTCGTAGTCCCGGGTGAGCCCGAGCAGTGCCGCGGCGAGGTCCTCCTCGCCCGGCACGTCGACGGCGGCGAACTTCAACTCCCGCCCGGCGAGATCGCGGACGATCTTCCCGGCGACCTCGGTGACCTCGTCCCGCCGATCGGCCCAGGCGGCCCGTACGCCCTCCAGCACCTGCCGGAAGGAGGGCATGCCGTGGCGGGGGGCCGGCGGGAAGTAGGTGCCGAAGTAGAAGGGCTCGGCGTCGGGGGTGAGGAACACCGTCATGGGCCAGCCGCCCTGCCCGGTGGCCGCCTGCACGGCCTCCATGTACACGGCGTCGACGTCCGGCCGCTCTTCCCTGTCGACCTTGACGCTGACGAAGTGGGCGTTGAGGTAGTCGGCCGTCTCCTGGTCCTCGAACGACTCGTGCGCCATGACGTGACACCAGTGACACGAGCTGTAGCCGACGCTCAGCAGCACAGGCAGATTCCGCTCACGCGCCTCCTCGAACGCCTCACCGGACCAGGGCCACCAGTCGACGGGATTCTCGGCGTGCTGGAGCAGATACGGGGAGGTCTCGCGAACGAGTCGATTCGACATGGGAACCATCATTCCCGACTACCCGGAAGTCACCGGCCATCACGGGTTGGGGGCTCGTCGGGGGGCTGGTGCCTGTCCGGGGGCTGGTCCTGTCGGGGGGCTGGTGCCTGTCCGGGGGCTGGTCCTGTCGGGGGGCTGGTGCCTGTCGGAGGGCTGGTCCTGTCGGAGGGCTGGTCCTGTCGGAGGGCTGGTCCTGTCGGAGGGCTGGTCCTGTCGGAGGGCTGGTCCTGTCGGAGGGCCGCGCCCCGAATGGGCCGCAGGCCCAAAGGGGCGCGGGGAACTGCGCGACCAGCCACGACGGCGCCGCAGCCGGCCAACCACATCGCGCCCCACGGCGAATAGCCACCCGCGGCCAGCCGATCGTGAGAATCCCGTGTCGGCCCCCCGGCAAGGGGCACGCCCTCTCGCCAGTGCGCCCCATCCGCTCCACACTGGCCTGGGGAAAGCCGTTACCGCGAAGGGGGAGCGTGATGCGGGACATCCACCGGGGAGACGCCGAGCGGCTGTTGATCGGCGCGGTCGAGGAGGAGGTCCGCAGGTCGGGCGGCCGTACCGACGGCATCGTCCTCCTCGGCAGGGCAAGGGTGGCCCTGGACACGATGGCCCAGAACGCGGCGGAGGAGTACGAGGCGTACATACGCGCACTTGACGAATCGGAGGCAGGCCGCCAGACCTTCGCACAGCGCTACGCGAAGGAGGGTTCCGGCGCTCCGCTGCTGGTCGCGGGGGTCGCGGCCGGCACGGCGATGGTCGCGGACCTGTCGTTCGGCGTCGACCCGGGCACATCGGTGGTCACCGGCGTGATCGTCGGCGTGGCCGGCGCGGTGGCGACGGTTCTGAAGGTCACCGCCTCACACCTCCCGGCGGCCCACCACCGCGCCGGCGCCCTCGGCCAGCCGGGCGGCCCGGAGCAGCTGCGGCTGCAGTGGCTGACGGCGCTGGAGGTACGCGGTATCCGCCCGTTCCTGGACCAGCAGCGCGTCCTCGCCTCCTCCACGCCGAAGCAGAAGGCGCCCCGGCTGCGCGGCGCCGACAAGAGCGCGGCGGCCCGCAGGCGCAACGTACTGGAGCAGTCGTTCGCCCAACTCCCGGAGCGGGACGACAAGTTCGCGGACCGGCGGTCGGAGATGGGGAAGATCCGGCAGTGGGTGCAGGCGGCCCGCGCCGAGACGGAGACCCGGCCGACGGTGGTCGTCCTGCACGGCGCCCCCGGCTCCGGCCGCACCGCCCTCGCCGTACGCGCCACCCACGATCTACGGGACTACTTCCGGGGCGCGTGCCTGGTCGATCTGCGTGCCGACAGCCCGCAGGAGCCCCCGCTGTCCACCCGCGACGCGCTGATGCACCTGCTGAACCGTCTCGGTGCCCCCCGCGACCAGCTCCTGTTCCGTGAGCGCACCTCGCAGGACCAGCAGGTCAAACGGTTGAGCGAGCTGTATCACCAGCAGCTGACGGCACTGCCGGTCACGATCGTCCTGGACGACGCCTCCGATCCCGAACAGGTCCGCACCCTCGTCCCCGAACGCTCCGACAGCCTCGTCCTGGTCACCAGCCGCGAGCCGCTGGCCCTCCCCGCGGACCTCCCCGCCTGGGTCCACCACCTCCCGGTCGAGCCCCTCGACGGCGAGGGAACGCGGGAACTGCTGAGCACGGCGGCCCAGGACGCGTCGGTACTGTCGGCGGGGGCTTCCCCCGCGACTCACCCGGGGGCCTCCCCCGTGACCCGTCCGGAAGCGTCCCGGGCAACGCACTCGGGGGCCCGCTCGGGGCCGCCCTCCGCCTCGTACGACTCCGAGTACGACTCCGAAGCCGTCGACCGCATCCGGCAGTTGTGCGGGGGTCTGCCGCTCGCGCTGCGGGTGGCCGGTTCGTCGCTCGGCCCGCGTACGCCGGATCGGCTCGCCACCGATCTGGGCGCCTACGGCCCGGTGGAGCCGATCGAGCGGGCGCTGTGGCTGCGGTACACCGACCAGTCGGAGCCGTCGCGCAAGCTGCTGCGGCGGCTGGCCCTTGCCGGGCGGGCGTCGCTCGGCGCGGCCGCGGCGGCCTCCCTCCTCGCCACCGACGAGACCGAGGCGACCCGGCATCTCACCGCGCTCTCCCGCGCCGGTCTGATCGACCATGTCCACGGCAACCGTTACCGTCTGCACGACCTGGTCCACGTCTTCGCCCAGGCCCGCCTCCTCGACGAGGAGGAGCCGAGCGAGCGTACGGCGGCGCAGGAGCGGCTGATCGTGACGTACGCGGACCTCGCCGACTCCGTCCTGCGGCTGGTCGACGGCAATATGTCGACCCGCTCGGACCGCTTCGGCTCGCACGGCTTCGTCTCGCTGGACGAGGCGCTGCGCTGGCTGGACGACGAGACGAGCTTCATCACCTCCACGCTCCGGCACGCGGAGGGCGTGGACCAGGCGGCGGTCCTGAGCCTCCTTGGCGCCCTGTGCGACTACTGCCTGCTGCGCGGCGACCTCTACCGCCTCGGTGAGCTGAACGAGCTGGCCCAGTCGGTGGACCAGGGACTGCTGACCCGGTCGGTCCAGTGGCGTACGGGTATCGCGGCCCGTCAGCTGGGCGAGCTGGACAAGTCGCGTACGACGCTGGCGTCGGTGGTCAACCTGTACATGGAGTCCAACCATGACGCGGGCGCCGCCCGGGCCATGTGCTCCCTCGGCATCACCCTGCACCACCAGGGCAATCTGACCGAGGCGGCGTCGAAGCTGATGGAGGCGCTGACCATGCAGTCGGTGCCGCAGCTGGCCGCCGACCGCGCCTGGACGATGCACGCGCTGGCGGCGGTGGAACGCGACCGCTCCCACCTCGCCGACGCCCTCGATCTGCTGAACCGCGCCCTGGTCCTGCACCGCCAACAGGACTCCCTGCACGGTGAGGCCTGGGCCCACTTCCAGCTGGGTCAGCTGATGCTGCGCCTGGGCGATGTGCCGGGCGCGCAGACCGAACTGCACACCGCGTCCGATCTGTTCGGCCGCACCCGCGACCCGCGTGGCCAGGCCTGGGCCATGACCCAGCTCGCCCGCGCCCGGATCGTCGCCGGTGACCCGTCCACCGCCATCGACGGCCTCCGCCAGGCCCTCGCCCACCACCGCGACAACGAGGACGCCCGGGGCGAGGCCTGGACCGGCTACTACCTGGGCCAGGCCCTGGAGGAGACGGGCAATCTGGACCAGGCGGTACGGGAGCTGGAGCGCTCACGGACGATGTTCTCCCGGATGCGGGACGTCTACGGCCTGGCCTGCGCCCGCCACCACTCGGCCCGTGTCACCCGCGACCAACGGGCCGTGCAGACGGGCTCGTTGCGCAACTCCGGCTTCGCCCGGCAGCTCCTCGTCGACGCCCGCGCCGACTTCCAGCGCATCGGCGTCGCCCACGGCGAGGCCTGGACCTGTCTGGAGCTGGCCGTCGTGGACGCGGGCAACAACCGCACCCCCCAGGCCCTCTCCCTCTGCGACGAGGCGGCCCATCTCTTCGCCTCCTACGGCGACCGCCGGGGCGAGGACTGGGCCCGCTTCCTGCGCTGCACGATGCTCCCCTACGCGGCCCCCGGCGGCGTGGAGATAGGCACCGCCGTGGCCCAGGAGGAACTGGCCCAGCTCGGCTACAACACCCACCCTCTACGTGACGAGAAACTCGACGAGTACATCGAGGCGTACCAGCTGGTGCTGGAACGCGGCGTCAATCTGGACGGCGGCTGGCGGGGCTGGACCCTCGGCATGGTCCCCAACCGGCACGCCCGGGAGGTGATGGGGGTACCGGTGTCGCCTCAGCCGCAGCAGGGGTGAGGAGTGGACGCGCCGGTGCGGGACGGCCGTGCGAGGGCGGGACGGCACCGTGTGGCGGGTACCGCACCGTGTGGCGGTACGGCACGCCCGGCTCCCGTGATGCCGGGCGGGGCGTCACGGGAATCGGGCGGCCGTCGGATCACGGCCGTGGGCCTCAGCCCTTCGCGGGCGAGGCCTTGCCGGAGACCGAGGGCTTCTCGGTCCCCTCACCGGAGGTGTCCGGCGTCTCCTCGAAGTCGACCTTGCCCATGTGCTTGTTCATGGACTTCATGAGGCCCCACACGGCCAGGGCCATCACCGCGAAGACGATGAAGCCGAGGACACCGGGGGTGACCTTGTCCTTGTCCAGCTCCTTGGCGAGGGGGACGAGGTGTGTGACTGCCAGGCTTACGCTCATGCCTGGCATTGTCCCCCAGCGCTAACGGATGCCCGCAAAGAGGTCGTCCTCCGGGAGCGAGGTGTCCACGAGGGACTTCGCCAGCTCGTACTCCTCCGTCGGCCAGACCTCCTTCTGCAACTCCATCGGCACCCGGAACCAGCCGCCGTCGGGGTCGATCTGCGTCGCGTGCGCGATCAGCGCCTTGTCGCGGATCTCATAGAAGTCGGCGCACGGGATGTGCGTGGTCAGCGTGCGCTCCGGCATCGCCGAATCGTCCCACCGCTTGAGCCACTCCCCGTACGGCGACTCCAGGCCCCGCTCGATCATCGCGTGGTGCAGCGCCTCGGTGCGGGCACGGTTGAAGCCCTGGTTGTAGTACAGCTTCTGCGGCTGGTAGGCCGGGCCGTACTCCGCCTCCGGGTACTTCTCGGTGTCCGCCGCGCCCTCGAACGCCACCATCGAGATCTTGTGGGTCATGATGTGGTCGGGGTGCGGGTAGCCGCCGTTCTCGTCGTAGGTGGTGATCGCCTGGGGGCGGAAGGAGCGGATCTTGCGGACCAGCTCACCGGCCGCCTTGTCGACGTCCTCCAGGGCGAAGCAGCCGTCGGGCAGCGGCGGCAGCGGGTCGCCCTCGGGGAGGCCGGAGTCGACGAAGCCGAGCCATTCCTGCTTGACGCCGAGGATCTCGCGGGCCTCGTCCATCTCCTTCTTGCGTACCTCGTGAATGTGCTCCTCGATGTACTTGTCGCCCTGAAGCTTCGGATTGAGGATGGAGCCGCGCTCTCCGCCCGTGCAGGTCACGACCAGCACGTCCACCCCCTCGGACACATACTTCGCCATGGTGGCCGCACCCTTGCTCGACTCGTCGTCGGGGTGTGCGTGCACGGCCATCAGTCGCAGCTGGTCAGTCAAGACTCATTCCCTCGTAAGTCGGCGCCCGGCCTGGTAATGCGGTTGCTTCGATGACCCAGCCCGGGCGCGATCCCGGTGAGTCAATACTGCCGTCCCGCACGGACACCCCTCAGGGGCGGCCGTCGGATGCTGGGCGGGAGGCTTCTATAGTGACCGAATCGGGGGGCGGAAAATTCCCGGTCCGGACCCTGGACTCCCTCCCCCACGGGACCTCGCGGTCCTGTTCCCCTGCCCGAGAGGACGATCATGAGTACGGCGAGCACCCGGCTCCCCGAGGGGCGCTACGGCCGCTCCGTGGACGAGCGCGCCGATCGCAGGCTCAAGGTCATCGGCGCCGCCCTGGGCGCGGCCCTCCTCGTCCTCATCGGCTGGTTCGCCTACCACTATGTCGCCGGCAACAGGATCAGCGTCGAGGTGTACACCTTCGAGACCTCGGCCTCGTCCGTGAAGGTGCACCTCAGGGGGGACAAGGACGCCGGGGTCGAGGGGTACTGCACCGTGCGCTCCCAGGCCGAGGACGGCTCCGAGGTCGGCCGCGCCGACTTCCGCTTCGACGCCGACACCACCGACATCGACGAGGTCGTCACCCTCCGTACGACGTCCCGGGGCACCACCGCCGAACTCCTCGGCTGCCACACCGACTGACCCCGATACCGCCCATGACCACCGGCTTGACGCATGTCACTCGCCGACGTACGACGCTGACCTGCGTTGACGAAATACTTGTGGTTTATGTCCTCCCCCTTCTGCCACTGAATTGTTAGGCTCGTGGTTTCGCCCACTCGTGAAGGACCAAATCTTCTGGGTAGGGCGATGCTTTGTATTCCCAGTACCTACGAGGAGCACCTGTGACCCAGACCAGCGAGAACGTCACCTGGCTGACCCAGGAGGCGTACAACCAGCTCAGGGCCGAGCTGGAGTACCTGTCTGGTCCTGCGCGCACGGAGATCGCCGCCAAGATCGCGGCCGCGCGCGAGGAGGGCGACCTGCGGGAGAACGGCGGGTACCACGCGGCCAAGGAGGAGCAGGGCAAGCAGGAGCTCCGTGTGCGCCAGCTGACCCAACTTCTGGAGAACGCCAAGGTCGGCGAGGCTCCGGTGTCGGCGGACGGCGCGGTGGCGCCCGGCATGGTCGTGACGATCGCCTTCGACGGCGACGAGGACGACACCCTGACCTTCCTGCTCGCCTCCCGCGAGTACGCCAGCTCGGACATCGAGACCTATTCGCCGCAGTCCCCGCTCGGCACGGGCGTGATCGGCAAGAAGGTCGGCGAGGACGCCCAGTACGAGCTGCCGAACGGCAAGTTCGCTTCGGTGCGGATTCTCAAGGCCGAGCCCTACCAGGCCTGAGCGGCCCCGGAGCCGCCGCGCTCCCGCGCCGCCGCCTCCACGACTCGCCCACGAGCCCCCGGCGCCCCCTCGGCACCGGGGGCTTCGTCATGTCGAGCGCGGGGTACCGAAGGCCGTCGCTCACGCCGTGGCCGAGCGGTACTTCCGTACCGCCAGGGTCCGGAATATGACGATGATGAGGACCGAGTAGATCAAGGAGGCCCACACCGGGTGCTCCATGGGCCAGGCGCCCGAGTCCGACACCCCGGGGTTGCCGAACAGCACCCGGCAGGCCTGGACGGTGGCGCTGAACGGGTTCCAGTCGGCGACATGCTGCAGCCAGGGCGTCATCCGGCTGGAGTCCACGAACGCGTTCGAGATGAACGTGACCGGGAAGAGCCAGATCAGCCCGCCGGAGGTGGCCGCCTCGGGGGTGCGCACGGAGAGCCCGATGAGTGCGCCGACCCAGGTGAACGCGTACCCGAGCAGAAGCAGCAGGCCGAAGGCGCCGAGCACTTCGCCGACGTTGGTGTGGGTGCGCCAGCCGACCAGCAGGGCGACCACGGCCAGCACGGCGAGGGTGAGCGCCGTCTGGACCAGGTCGGCGAGGGTGCGCCCGGTCAGGACGGCCCCGCGTGCCATGGGCAGGGAGCGGAAGCGGTCGATGAGCCCCTTGTGCATGTCGTCGGCGATGCCCGCGCCGGCGCCCGCGGTGGCGAAGGTGACGGTCTGGGCGAAGATGCCGGCCATCAGGAACTCGGCGTAGACATCCGGGTCGGTGGTGCCGCCGATGTTCATGGAGCCGCCGAACACATAGGTGAACAGCACCACGAACATGATGGGCTGGATCAGCCCGAAGATCACCATTTCGGGAATTCTGGACATGCGGATCAAATTCCGCTGGGCCACGACCAGCGAGTCCCGGATGGACTGCGTGATCGGATTGCCGGGCGGTGCGACCCTCGCGGTCTCGGTGACGATGCTCACCTGGCGCTCTCCTTCCCGTGTCCGCGCCCCTTGGCGGCCTTGGATGCCTTGGCGTCGGCCATGTCGCCGTTTCTCTCGGTCTCGTCCTTGACCTCGGCGACATGGCCCGTCAGGGAGAGGAACACATCGTCCAGGGTGGGGCGGCGCAGGCCGATGTCGTCGATCTCGATGCCTCTGGTGTCCAGTTCGCGGATGACCTCGGCGAGGAGCTTGGCGCCGCCGGTGACGGGCACGGTGAGCTTGCGGGTGTGCTCCTCGACGGCGGTCTCGCCCTTGCCGAAGCCGTTCAGCACCTCCACCGCGGTCGTGATGTGCTCCCGCTCGTGCACGACGACCTCGACGCGCTCGCCGCCGGTGCGGGCCTTGAGCTGGTCGGAGGTGCCGCGGGCGATGACCCGGCCGTGGTCGACCACGGCGATGTCGTGCGCGAGATGGTCGGCCTCTTCGAGGTACTGGGTGGTGAGCAGCAGGGTCGTACCGCCGGAGACCAACTGCTTGATGACCTCCCACAGTTGCTGCCGGTTGCGCGGGTCGAGGCCGGTGGTCGGCTCGTCCATGAACATCACCGGCGGGGAGACCACCAGGGCCGCCGCGAGGTCGAGTCGGCGGCGCATACCGCCGGAGTAGGTCTTCGCTGGCCGGTCGGCGGCGTCGGTGAGGTGGAACTGCTCCAGCAGCTCGCCCGCGCGGACCTTCGCGTCCTTGGCCCTCATCTGGTAGAGCCGGCCGACCATCTGCAGGTTCTCCCGGCCCGTCAGATATTCGTCCACCGCGGCGAACTGACCGGAGAGGCCGACGGACCGGCGTACGGCGTCGGGGTGTCTGAGGACGTCTATGCCCGCGACGACGGCCTTGCCGCTGTCGGGCCGGAGCAGGGTGGTCAGACAGCGGACGGTGGTCGTCTTGCCCGCGCCGTTCGGCCCGAGCAGACCCAGGACGGTGCCCTCGGGGACATCGAGGTCCACTCCGTCCAGGGCCCTTACGTCACCGAAGGTCTTCACCAGACCTTCGGCGTAGATGGCGCCTGGCATGTGATTTCTCCACGTCGTTGGGGTTCCTTCGCAAAGCCTAAATTTGTACCTTTTGCTCCGCCCGATGCGTGACGCAAACCACGCCGCCGAGCGGACACGAGACACACCATAACGCGATGTATCGCGTCTCTCAACGGAATTCGCCGAGCACCCCACGATCGGGTGATCATGCGGCTCTGACCTGGCGTGATGGGGTCGGACGCCAGCCGATCGACGGCTGTGCGGCGCTCAGTCGATGACGGTGTAACCCGCCTCGCGCAGGGCGTGGCCGACCTCGACGCAGTGCGTCGGCCCCCTCGTCTCCAGGTGCAGCTCGACCTCCACCTCCGTGAGCCCGAGCCGGGGATCGGTCCGGACATGGCTCACGTCGAGGACATTGGCGTCGGCCACTGACAACACCCCGAGAAGCGTCGCGAGGGCGCCCGGTCGGTCGGTGAGACGGAGGCGGACCTGCAGGTAGCGGCCACCGGCGGCCATGCCGTGGCGGAGGACGCGCTGCATCAGCAGCGGGTCGACGTTGCCACCGGAGAGCACGGCGACGACCGGGCCCTCGAAGGAGTCCGGCGCCCTCAGCAGGGCGGCGACGGGGCTGGCGCCGGCCGGTTCCACGACCAGCTTGGCCCGCTCCAGACAGAGCAGCAGGGCGCTGGAGAGGTTGTACTCGGAGACCGTGCGGACCTCGTCCACCAGCTCGGCGACGATCTCGAAGGGTACGTCGCCGGGGCGGCCGACCCTGATGCCGTCGGCCATCGTCGCCGGGTTGGCCACGGCCACCGGCGTCCCGGCCGCGAGCGAGGGCGGGTACGCGGCCGCGCCCTCCGCCTGGACGCCGACGATCCGTACGTCCGGCCGCAGCGACTTCACGGCGACCGCGATCCCGGCGGCGAGCCCTCCGCCGCCGATGCCGACGACGATCGTGCGCACCTCCGGGCACTGCTCCAGGATCTCCAGCCCCACCGTGCCCTGGCCCGCGATGATGTCGGGGTGGTCGAAGGGGTGGATGAACACCGCGCCCGTGTCCGCCGCGTACTCCTGGGCGGCGGCCAGCGTCTCGTCGACCACCGTTCCGTGCAGGCGCACCTCGGCGCCGTACTCCTCGGTCGCGCTGATCTTCGGCAGGGGGGCGCCCTTCGGCATGAAGACCGTGGAGCGCACGCCCAGCAGGGAGGAGGCGAGGGCGACGCCCTGGGCGTGGTTGCCTGCGCTCGCCGCGACGACCCCGGCCGCGCGCTCCTCCGGCAGCAGGCCCGCGATCCGGACGTACGCGCCGCGCAGTTTGAACGAACCCGTGCGCTGGAGGTTCTCGCACTTGAAGTGCACCGGGGCGCCGACGAGCTGCGACAGATGCCTGCTGCCCTCCATCGCGGTGACACGAGAAACCCCCGTGAGCATCTTCTGGGCGCCCCGGACGTCGTCGAGCGTGACCCGCCGCAAGGAGTCAGTCGTGCTGTGGCTCATGACACCAGTCTCCCAGTTCACAGCGGGGGAACACGGGTGTGATCAAGGGCCGGGACGGGTTTCGGCGGCGTTGGTACGGGGTGGGCGTGGTCCGCGTAATCTGTCCCCCAACCCAGCGCCTCACGCATGAATTGAGCCTTTGGCCATGCCCACAACACCTGAAATGTCGATGGACCTGCCGACCGTCGGTGACACCGGTCTTCTCGACACGCTGCAGCACGAGGTCGCGTTGTTCGCACGCCGTGCCGAACAGACCCGGCTCGGCGGTGTCGGGCAGGTGCGCAACTCCATGGACCGCGCCGCGTATCTGCTGCTCAACCGCCTCGACAAGGAAGGCCCGATGGGCGTCAAGGCGCTCGCGGCGAGCATGGGGATCGACTCGTCGACGGTCACCCGGCAGGTGGCCCCGCTCGTGGACACCGGTCTCGTCAAGCGCACCTCGCACCCGGAGGACGGTCGTGCGGTGGTGCTCCAGCTCTCTCCGCGCGGGCACTCCCGGCTGGAGGAGGTACGTTCCTCCAGGCGTCAGTTGATGGCCGAGCTGACCCAGGACTGGCAGCCCGAGGAGCGCGAGGCGTTCTGCTCCCTCCTGACGCGCTTCAACGTCGCCCTGTCGACCCGTATGGCCGCCCCCGAGGCCCCGTCGCCGTCCTGAGACCCGCGTCGGGGCCGCGACCGTACGGCACGCGTGTGCGCGCGTACGTGCGTGCCGCCCGCGCCCGACCCGTCGCGCACCTGTGTGCCGCGCGGCTCTTGACCGGGCGCCCGCTCCTGGCCTGATATGAGACCGGGCCCTTCGTCGTGCGCGGCCGGGGTCCCGTTCTTCTCAGGGTCGGCCTCAGGCGGGAGGCGCGGTGCGAGAACGGCGTGTGGCCCAGGAGGCCCGCCGGGCACGGGAGTTCGAGGCGTTCGTCGCGGGCGCGGCGGGGCGGCTGCTGCAGACGGCCACCCTGCTCACGGCGGAGCCGCCGGACGACAACCCGCGCGCGCGACGGCTGCTCACCCACGCCCTCGCGCACACCTACGCCGACTGGGACCGGCTGCGCGGCGAGGACCCCTATGACCGGGCCCGACAGCATCTGGCCGTCCGTTTCGCCCGAGGGGCCTGGCACCGGCATGCGCTGTTCCGCCCCGCTCCGGACGGTGTCCTGGGAGTGCTGGCCCCCCAGGAGCGGCTGATCCTCGTCCTGAGGCTCTACGAGGGTGTCGCCGAGGAGCAGACGGCGGCACTGCTCGGGCTGCCCGCCGAACGCGTACGGGCGATCTGTCTGCGGGCCATGGCGACGGTGCTGCATCCGCCGCGCAAGGCCGTCCCCAAGGTGGTGAAGGTGGCACCGTCATGAGTCTGAGGGATCGCGAGGCGGCCGTACGGCAGATCCTGGACCGCCGGCCGCCGTCGGTGCCGCCCGAGGTGTGCGCGGAGGCGATGCGGCGCGGTGGCCGCATGCTGCGGCGGCGGACGGCGGCCCGGCAGCTGATGTGGATGGTGCTGCTGGCCGCCGTGGTGGCGTTCGTCGTCTGGGCGTCGATGACGCGCCCCTGGGTGGAGCCGCCGTCCACGACGACCCCACCGCTGACGGACTGGTGAGCGTCCCCTTCGGGGAGAGCGTCCTTCGCCGAGCCCCGAACGAGGCCTCTTGGGAGAGCGCTTAACCGAGTGCCTGCTGGAGGTCCTCCAGGAGGTCGTCGACGTTCTCGATGCCCACGGAGAGGCGTACGAGGTCGGCGGGGACCTCCAGGGCGGAACCGGCGGCGGAGGCGTGGGTCATCCGGCCGGGGTGCTCGATCAGGGACTCGACGCCGCCCAGGGACTCGCCCAGGGTGAACACCTTGGCGCGGTCACAGACCTCGACCGCCGCCGCCTCGCCGCCCTCGACCTGGAACGACACCATGCCGCCGAACGCCCGCATCTGCTTGGCGGCGACCTCGTGGCCGGGGTGCTCGGGCAGGCCAGGGTAGAGAACGCGCGTCACGCGCGCGTGCCGGGTGAGCATGTCGGCGACCTTGGTGGCGTTCTCGCTGTGGCGGTCCATGCGGACGGCGAGCGTCTTCGTGCCGCGCAGCACCAGCCAGGAGTCGAAGGGACCGGCGACGGCGCCCATCGCGTTCTGGTGGTACGCCAGTTCCTCGCCCAGCTCCTGGTCGTCGACGATCAGGGCGCCGCCGACGACGTCGGAGTGGCCGCCCATGTACTTGGTGAGCGAGTGCACGACCGCGTCCGCGCCGAGCGCCAGCGGCTGCTGGAGGTAGGGCGTCGCGAAGGTGTTGTCGACGACCAGCTTGGCGCCGGCCTCGCGGGCGACCTGGGCGACCGCCGGGATGTCGGTGATGCCGAGCAGCGGGTTGGACGGGGTCTCCACCCAGATGACCTTGGTCTTGGGGGTGATCGCGGCCCGTACGGCGGCGGGGTCGCCGGTGTCCGCCACCGACCAGTCCACGCCCCAGCGGGAGACGACCTTCGCGAAGAGGCGGAACGTGCCGCCGTACGCGTCGTTGGGGATGACCACGTGGTCGCCGGGGCTGAGGAGCGTACGCAGCAGGCAGTCCTCGGCGGCCAGTCCGGAGGCGAACGCGAGGCCGCGACGGCCGCCCTCCAGCGCGGCGAGGTTCTCCTCCAGCGCCGTGCGGGTGGGGTTGGCGCTCCGGCTGTACTCGTAGCCGCCGCGCAGGCCTCCTACGCCGTCCTGCTTGTAGGTCGAGACCTGGTAGATCGGCGGGACGACCGCGCCGGTGAGGGGGTCCGCCGTGTTGCCGGCGTGGATCGCTCTGGTCTCGAAGTGCGGGTTGCTTTCGCTCATGCACCGAGGGTAGGCGGTCCGGGGGTGGTGGGACGCCTCATGGGGTGGGGGGGCTCGGGCAGTGTGGCGGCTGCGGCTGCGTCGTGGCTGGTCGCGCCCACGCGGCGGAGCCGCACATGTCACAGTCCCGCGCCCCTTAAAGCCTGGGGCTGCGCCCCGGCTTTCCCACAACGCGGCCCCCATCCCCTCGTTCGCCAATTGTCAGTGGGGTCTGGAACCCTGGGCTCATGGAGATTCTCTGGGGGCTGATGGCCGCACTCATGATCATGTTCGTGGTGTGGCCGATCGTGGCTCGGCGGCGGGCCGGGGTTCAGCGGGTGCACGCGGGGCATCCGGATGCGGCTGATCCGGCGGACTACGGGTTCGTGCGGGAGGAGCTGCTGGATGTGCGGATGCCGGGGCCGGACCAGGATCTGCTGGATGTGCTGGACGTCGTTCAGCGGACGCAGGACTATCGCGCGGCGAAGCAGTTGCTGGCCGGGACCGAGGCGGAGGGTGAGGTCCGGTGGCAGCGGGTGCAGGCCTTCGCGGGGGCGGCCTCGCTGGAGCTGGCGCAGAAGCCCGGTGGGGTGAGCGAGTCGCCGGGTGGGCAGTGGCTGCGGGTGTGGCGGGCCGAGGCGCCCAAGGACGCGGGCGGCGCCCAGGTGCACGCGGAGTTCCTGGTGCAGCAGGCCTGGCGGACGTCCACGCCGGGCACGGACGAGTTCCGGATCATCATGGAGGAGGCCCGGTCGGCGTGCGGCGACGCGGCGCTGCTGGCCCCCGGTGACCCCGTCCCGTACATCATCGAGCTGTCCGTCGCGCGTGGACTCGCCTACTCCCGTGAGGAGTTCGAGCAGCTCTGGCTGAAGGTCCTCGACCGCGCCCCGACCCACATGGGCGCGCATCTGGCGGCGCTGCACTACTGGTGCGAGAAGTGGCACGGCTCGCGCGAGCTGGCGTACTCCTTCGCCGAGTCCGCCGCGGCCCGGGCCCCGCAGGAGTCGCTCCTCGCGGCCATGCCCCTCTTCGCGGTGTTCGAGCACCTGCCCGAGGTGGACCTGGTGCAGAGCTTCTACCAGAGCGAGGTGGTCACCAAGGCGATGCACGGCGCCCTCTTCGCGGTCCACGAGGCCCGCCCCGACGACCCCATGTCGGCCCACGTCCGCCATCTGCTGCTCTACTTCCTGGTCCAGGCCGAACGCTGGTCCGAGGCCATGCACCAACTCGTCCACATCGACGGCCACGTCGGAGCCCTCCCCTGGACCCTGGCCAAGGACCCGGCGTCCGACTACGCGATATACCGAGCGTTGGCGGTGGCAGGGTACGAGGCGAACGGGGGCACCCCTGCGACATTGCTCCACTGAGCCGACCTGAAGGGGTGCGGGGCCGTTACACGTGCGGCTCCGCCGCGTGGGCGCGACAAGCCACGACGACGCGTCGGTCGCCACACAACAGTCGCCCCCACCCTTTGGGCGCCCCCCGCAGTAAGCCCTTGCACCCCCAAGCCCCCCTGGGCCATACTCCGCCCCTCACACTCGGTCATGGACACGTCCACAGACACGTCCACGACCGTCATCCGAATGCCATTTTCCCGTGGGGGGACCTCAGCCCAATGGGCGCGACCCTGCGCGCTACGCGCGCCCTCGTACTGCTCGCCGGCTTCTATCTGCTCGGCGTGATCCTGCTCGCGGCGCTGGCCGCCGCCGACTATCTGCTGTATCTGCATGCCCCGTCCAGCCTGGCGGCCAAGTTGTACGTGGTCTCCGTACTCCTGGCGATCCCCTTGGTCCGGGGCCTGTTCATGCTGCGCACCCCGAAGGGCGAGGAGCCTGAGGGGCTGGCGGTCACGGAGGCCGATGAGCCCGAACTGTGGCGTACGGTACGGGAGTTGGCCGACGAGGTCGGCACGCACGCACCGTCGCGGATCGTGCTGACGCCCGATGTCAACGCGGCGGTCAGCGAGGACGCCCGACTGCTCGGCCTGCTGCCCGGCCCGCGCCGCCTCTACCTCGGCGTACCGCTGCTCCAGGGCCTGACCGAGGCCCAGTTGCGCGCGGTCCTCGCCCATGAGCTGGGCCACTACTCCAACTCCGACACCCGGCTCGCGGCGATCACCGTACGCGGCCGGGCCCAGGTGCTGCGGACGATCGGGCACTTCGAGCAGCGGGCCGACAACACCGCCGGGCGGGAGCGGGCGCGGCAGGAGAAGAAGAACGCCAAGGCCGTGGCCAAGGGAAAGCAGGCGAAGGAGGTCGACACCGGGTCCGCGGGCATCACGTACCGCGCGATGGCGAAGATCTACATCGGCTACGCCAAGCTGTACTTCCGGGCCACGCTCGCCGGTTCGCGCCGGCAGGAGTACGCCGCCGACGCCGCTGCCGCGCGGATCGCCGGGCGGGACGCGACCGCGTCGGCGCTGCGTGAGATCCCGGCGCTGGACGCGGCGTTCGGGTTCTATATGAACAGCTACGCCACGCTCGGTTCCGAGGCGCGCATGCTGCCGCCGCGCGGTGAGTTCTTCGGCGGCTACGGCCGGATGCTCACCGCCCGCCAGCTCGAACTGGTCGGCCTGCGCGCCGAGTTGCCGACCGAGCCGTCGTCGCCGTACGACTCGCATCCGCCGATCGCGGAGAGGGTCGAGCGGATCGAGGCGCTGCCCGCCGACGGACGCGTCGACAAGGCCAGGGGCGTGGCGTTGTCCCTGCTCGGCGACCCGGACCGGACGCTGGCGGCGCTGGAGGACGCGGTGCTGACCGAGGAGGCGCGGCAGTTCCGGCGGGCCGGCGACTGGCAGGAGCTGCTGGACGGTTCGATGGCGGCGAACTTCGCCTCCCTCGACACCGCGCTGCACCGGGCCCTCGCCCTGTACACC
The DNA here is from genome assembly GCF_053592555.1 of Streptomyces sp. NPDC002643. Classification (NCBI taxonomy): domain Bacteria; kingdom Bacillati; phylum Actinomycetota; class Actinomycetes; order Kitasatosporales; family Streptomycetaceae; genus Streptomyces; species Streptomyces sp. NPDC002643. The sequence goes on along the minus strand of NZ_JBSFVY010000027.1, from coordinate 41,407 downwards.
AAGGACCACCCGACCCTGTCCGCGCTGCTGAAGGTGATCGACGACGGTCAGCTGTGGCAGCTGGCGCGGCGGCTGCCGCTGTCCGACCGGGCGGCGGAGGCGCAGGGCCGGGCGTTCCGTGAGTTCGTACGGCCCGCGCTGGCGGACGCGGTGCGGGCCATGGCGCTGGCGGAGCTGAGCGCGCACGCTCGGCTGACCTGGGAGTTCTCCTGGTCGGAGCCGGCGTCGGTGAAGCTGCCGCCCGCGCCGGACGGCTCGGAGGCCGACCTCGGCGCGGCGATCGCGGCGGCGGTCGCCGACCACCCGGACACCGGGCCGCTGCGCGCGCTGCTGCCCCCGGCCGCGCCCCATGGCCCCGCCGCGCGAGAGACGGACGCCCCGCGATGACCGTACTGCTGTGGATACTCGCCGTACTGGCCGTGCCGACGCTGCTGTTCGGGCTGTGGATCGCCGGGGTGTTCCTGAAGGAGTTCTTCCGGCCGAGTCCGCCCGAGGAGGACCCGAGCGCGGCCGAGGCACTGGGGCTGCTGCCCGCCGAGCGGCAGAACACCAAGTACGCCGGTCCGCCGTCGGCCGGTGTGGAGACGGCGCTCGCGTCGGTGCGCGGCGGGGACTGGAAGGCCGCCGCCAAGCTGCTCCAGGACATCGGCCGGGACTGGGAGCGCCGTTCGTCGGCCGCGTACCAGCTGGCCGAGATCGCGGCCAAGGAGGACGACTGGCTGCTCGCGTGGGAGTCCGACCGCCCCGACGACCCGGACGCGGCCGTCGTACGGGCCCGCTCCACGGTGATCCTGGCGTGGGATCTGCGGGGCGGGAGGCTGGCCAGGCACACGACGAGTGAGCAGTTCGGAGGCTTCCATCGGATGCTGGAACGTTCCCGCGAGGAGATCGCGCGGGCGGCCGCGCTCAACCCCGACGACCCCACCCCGTACATCACGGAGATCTGGGTGGCCCTCGGCCTCGGCTATCCGCATGCCCAGATGGACCGGCTGTGGTCGGAGATCACGGCACGCGCCCCGCACCACTACGAGGCGCACTTCTCGGCGTTGCAGTACTGGTGTGCGAAGTGGCGGGGCTCGGAGCGGCTGGCCACGGAGTTCGCCGAGCGGGCGGCGGCGGACGCGCCGCTGGGCAGCCTGCTGACCGTCCTGCCCCTCATCGCGCACTTCGAGCACGACACGTCGGACGACGCCGATGTCGACCGTACGCCGAAGATGATCGGCCGGGTCGACGCGGGCCTCGCCGACGCCGCCGCGGCCGACGCCGCCCACCCCCGGCTGCCCGAGCTGCGGCACCTCCTCGCGTACTACCTCTCCCTCCAGGACCGCGACGCCGCCGCGCTCGAACAGTTCAAGCTGGTCGACGGGTATGTGAACGCGCTGCCGTGGCGCTATCAGGGCGACGGGGCCGCGATGGCCGCGTACTACTGCCGTATCCGCAACGGGTCGGCGCAGGTGGTGGCCGCGGAGGGGGCGGCCGGCTGAAGGTACCCAGGCGCTGCGGCTTAGGACGGCCTTCGGGCGAGGCAGCTCGCGCGAGGAAACACGCGGCGAAACGCGAGGCGAAACACGCGAGGGAACGCGATGTGGCTCGCGCGGCGGAATTCGAGCGGTGCCCGGAACGTTGTGCCGGGTACCGCTCCCTCGTTTCAACGTTCCCCATTCCCCTGTTCCCCGTTCCCCGTTCCACGAGCCTGACGAGCCTGACAGGAGTCGCTGATGTTCTTCGGCCGCACGCCCCAGCTGCCCACCCCCGAGCAGGCGCTGCGTGGTCGCGCAGAGCGGCCGTTCGAGGTGCCGGGCCGTCACACCGTGCTGGGCAATCCCCTCCTCGGCCCCTACCCCGAGCATCTGGAGATCGCCGACTTCGGGCTCGGCTGCTTCTGGGGCGCGGAGCGGAAGTTCTGGCAGCTGCCGGCGGGGGTGTGGACCACGCTGGTCGGCTACCAGGGCGGGTCCACGGAGCACCCGACGTACGAGGAGGTCTGCTCCGGTCTGACCGGCCACACCGAGGTCGTCCGCGTCGTCCACGACCCCTCCCTCATCTCCTACGAGCGTCTGCTCCAGGTCTTCTGGGAGTCCCACGACCCGACGCAGGGCTTCCGGCAGGGCAATGACGTCGGCACCCAGTACCGCTCGGCGATCTACACCCACACCCCGCAGCAGGCGGCGGTCGCCGAAGCCTCCCGCGACGCCTACCAGAAAGTCCTCACCACCGCCCGCTACGGCCCCATCACCACCGAGATCCTCCCGGCCGAGGGCCGCGCCTTCTACCCCGCCGAGCCCTACCACCAGCAGTACCTCGACAAGAACCCGGCGGGTTACTGCGGCATCGGCGGCACCGGGGTCTCCTGCCCGATCGGGGTGGCGAAGGCGGAGGGCTGAGGTCCGCCGCCGCCCGCTCGGCCTGGCCAAGGGCCCGTTAGTATCCCCGGGTGAACACCTACTGGCACGTCGTGCTGCCGCCTCTCTGCGTCTGACGGGCGCAGGCAGCGGTGGTCTGATCCCCGGCCCCACCGGCTCGTAGTGCAGCCCGTCGGCCCGCGATGCGGTCCGACGGCTGTTCGTTCGGTCAGGGGCTGTTGTCGTGCGCCCGTTCTCGGATCGCATTCATTCGCATTCGACGACGGAAGATCACGACTGTGCCGAATCGCACTCCCTCTCTGTCCTCTTCATCCTCTTCGTCCTCTTCGCAGGACTCTTCGCACCCGGCCGCCACAGCGGAGGGCGCTCGCCGTTCATGTGGCGCTCTGTTCGGTGGGCCCACGCCGATCCTCACCTCGGCCCTGCTGTGGGGTACGACCGGTACCGCCGGTTCGTTCGCGCCCTCGGGCGCTCCCTCGGCGGCCATCGGGGGTGCCGGGCTGGCGCTCGGTGGGGTGCTGCTGTACCTGACCGCACGCGGCGCCCGTTCGCTGCCCGGTCGTTGCGGCCGACGTGAACGGTGGCTGCTCGCGCTCGGGGTACTGGCGGTCGCCGGGTACCCGGTGTCGTTCTACCCGGCGGTGGCCCGCACCGGCGTGGCCGTCGCCACCGTGATCGCCCTCGGCAGCGCGCCGGTCTTCGCCGGACTGCTGGCCTGGCTCACCGGCCGGGCCCGGCCGACCGCCCGCTGGGCCGGCGCCACCACCGCCGCCGTACTGGGGTGCGCCCTGCTGGTACTGGGCCCCACGCTCACCGGGCACTCCGCACCGACGGACCTCACGGGCGTCGCGCTCGCCGTGTGCGCGGGGCTGTCGTACGCCCTGTACTCGCTGATCGGCGGCCGGCTCATCACCGCCGGGCACGCCTCGGACGCCGTGATGGGTGTGCTGTTCGGCGCGGCCGGGCTGCTCATGGCGCCGCTGGTGGTGTTCCTCGGCGCGCAGTGGCTGGTCAGTGCGCGGGGCGTGGCCGTGGCCGGGTATCTGGCCGTGTTCACCGTGTGGCTGGCCTACCGGCTCTTCGGGTACGGGCTGCGTCGTACGTCGGCGTCCACGGCCACGACTCTGACGCTGGCCGAGCCCGCCGTCGCGGCGGTCCTGGGAGTCGGCGTGCTCGGTGAGCGATTGCCCGCAGTGTCGTGGGGCGGTCTGGGCGTTCTCGCCGTGGGGTTGGTGCTGTTGACGGCCCCGCTCGGGGCGGGGCGCCGTAAGGCGTAACGCCTCCGCAGTCGTACGGCGGTGATGTGGGCGTCCGCAGTCGTACGGCGGTGATGTAGGCGTCCGCAGTCGTACGGCGGTGATGTAGGCGTCCGCAGTCGTACGGCGGTGATGTGGGCGGCGGCAGAGAAGCGGGCGGCCGGACATCCGCTCCGCCGCCCGCACCGACCCCTCCGCCCCCCATGTCGATCAGTGGCCGCGGCCGCCGCCGTCTGGCTCGAAGCCGGCCAGTAGTTGTTCGAGGGCCGTTTGGTCGGGGCCGGTGAAGGGTGGGGCGGAGGGGGCCGTGGCGAGGGTGTCGAGGAGGGAGCCGGTGATGCCCGCGGCCGGGGGGAGGTGGGTGGAGAGCACCAGGTCGGGCTTGCGGTCCTTCAGCAGTTCGAAGGTCGCCAGGAACTTCTCCTCGTCGACGATCCGCACCCAGGGGCTGTCGACCGTGGCCCACAGCAGTTGCGCGGCGCGCAGATCGTCGACGGTGACGGAGCGGACGTCGACGGCCCGGGCCAGCTCGGCCGTGGGCAGCGGGGCGCCGAAGCAGTCGGAGCTGAAACAGACCCCGGAGGCGTTGTCGAAGAAGCCGACGGTCGCGGGGTTGTCGAACAGGGGTGGGCGGAAGCCGGTGAGCGTGCGGTCGCCCACGTCGAGCGTCTCGCCGGGGTTGAGGAAGTAGAGGCGGTCCATGGGCAGGGGGTGTTCGCAGGAGAGGATGCCGGCGCCGAGGAACGTCGTCACGACCTGAGCCTCCGGCGCGACGGCCAGCAGTTCGAAGATCCCTCCCGTGTGGTCGCGGTCGGGATGGGTGAGCCAGATCCAGCGGACGTCGACGGGGTCCAGTACGGCGTCGAGGGTCTCGACGAAGTTCCGGTCGGGCAGGCCGAGGCCCGTGTCGACGACCACCGGCTGCTTGCCGTGCAGTACGAACGCGTTCACCGGGAGATGCCCGATCCCCGGCACCTCCAGACTGTCGGCCAGCACACTGATGTCCGGGCGGATCGTGTGGACCGTACCCGGGCGGACCTTGTGAAGGGGCATGTCACTCACACCTCGAAGCCCCCCGAGCCGTCGTCATCGCACCGCGACCGTCCGCTCCGCCCTCCCCTTCATCCATGGTCCGGCCACGGCGACGAGGCCGCACCCGGGCGACACCACGCCCCGAATGCCGCTCAGGACCCGCTTCCGTACGGCCTCGTGATGATCTCCAGGTTGTGGCCGTTGGGGTCGTCGAAGTAGGTGCCGCGGCCACCGTCGTTGGTGTTGATCTCGTTGGTGCGGCGGTGGAACGGGTCGGCCCAGTACGTCAGTCCGGCCGCTTTGACGCGGGCGAAGATCTCGTCGAACTCGTCCTCCGTGACCAGGAAGGCGTAGTGCTGGGGCGTGATCGGGCCGGGGCTCTCCATGTAGTCGAGGGTCACGCCGTTGGGGATCTCGACCGGGGTGAAGGGGCCGAACTCCGGACTCACCTCAAGCCCCAGGATGTCGGCCAGGAACCGAGCCGAGGCCTCTTTGTCATGGGCGGCGACGATCGTGTGGTTCAGTGCGACGGGCATGTGCGTGCCTCCTCGTACGTCATACGTCGTTCATCGCTGGCTCTTCCCACGCTAGAACCCCGGCCGGGAGCCTCACCATCCGTCACGGACTCCCCTCATCGCCCCCTCAGATCGTCGCCGTATCGATCACGAAGCGGTAGCGGACATCGCTCGACAGGACGCGCTCGTACGCCTCGTTGATCTGGTCCGCGCGGATGAGTTCGATCTCGGCGCCCAGGCCGTGCTCGGCGCAGAAGTCGAGCATCTCCTGGGTCTCGCGGATACCGCCGATACCGGACCCGGCGAGGGTCTTGCGGCCCCCGATCACCGAGAAGAGGTTGAGGGAGACGGGCTCCTCGGGGGCGCCGACGTTCACGAAGGCGCCATCGGTGCGGAGCAGGGACAGGAAGGCGTCGAGGTTCATCGGGGCGGAGACCGTCGACAGGATGAGGTCGAAGGTGCCCCGCAGTTCCTGGAAGGTCTTCGGGTCGCTGGTGGCGTAGTAGTGGTCGGCGCCCAGCTTCAGCCCGTCCTCCTGCTTGCGCAGGGACTGCGACAGCACGGTCACCTCGGCGCCGAGCGCGTGCGCCAGCTTGACGCCCATGTGCCCGAGACCGCCGAGCCCGACGACGGCGACCTTCTTGCCGGGGCCGGCGTTCCAGTGCTTGAGCGGGGAGTACGTGGTGATGCCCGCGCACAGCAGGGGCGCGGCCTCGTCGAGGGCGATGCCCTCGGGGATGCGCAGGGTGAACGCCTCGTCGACGACGATCTTCTGCGAGTAGCCGCCGTAGGTGGGCTCGCCGTCCTTGCCGATGCCGTTGTACGTCTGGACATTGCCGTCGTGGCAGTACTGCTCCAGACCGGCCCGGCAGTTCTCGCACTCACGGCAGGAGTCGACCATGCAGCCGACGCCGACGCGGTCACCGACGGCGAACCGGGTGACGCCGGAGCCGACGGCCTCGACGATGCCGGCGATCTCATGGCCGGGGACCATCGGGAAGATGGCCTCGCCCCAGCCCTCCTGGGCCTGGTGGATGTCGGAGTGGCAGATGCCGGCGAACTTGATGTCGATCAGAACGTCGAACTCACCGACCTCGCGACGCTCGATGGTGGTGCGCTCCAGCGGAGCCTTGGCGGCGGGGGCGGCGTAAGCGGCAACAGTGGTGGTCATGCCGGGGTTCTCCTGGTGGTCGTCCCGTATCCGGCCTGCCTTCCGGCCGGGTACGGCATTCATCGTGCCGTACGCCACGACGTTCACCCAGGTCACGGCTCTGCGTACGTCCGCTGGTCCTACCACTGGCGGGGTCAGGCTCATGGGCGTACGACCAGGAATACTTGACGTATGGACGAACAGCCCGAAGCCGCACAGGAGCCGCCGACCGGCCCGCCCCCCGGCACCGCAGCCGCAGGTGGCGGTGCCGGTGCCGCGGGTGCCCCCGGTGCGCTGGACCGGCGTGCCGAGCTCAGCGAGTTTCTGCGCACCCGGCGGGCCCGGCTGCAGCCGGAGGACGTCGGGCTGCCGGCGTTCGGCCGTCACCGCCGGGTGCCCGGGCTGCGGCGGGAGGAGCTGGCCCAGCTCGCCGGGGTGTCCGTGGCCTACTACACCCGCCTCGAACAGGGCAACGGCCGCAATGTCTCCGCCGAGGTCCTGGACTCCATCGCCCGTGCCCTGCGGCTGAACGCCGCCGAGCACGCCCACCTCACGCATCTCGCCAAGCCGAAGGCCCACAAGAAGAAGCCGTCGGCCCGGCCGCAGCAGGTGCGCGCTTCCCTGCGGCAGCTGGTCGACACACTGGACGGCGTCCCCGCATACGTCTCCGGTCGGCGCTCGGACATCCTCGTCTGGAACCGCATGGCGGCGGCCGTCTTCGGCGACTGGTCCCAGCTGCCCGCCCAGGAGCGCAACTGGGCCCGGCTGGTCTTCCTCCACCCCGCGTCCCGGGATCTGTACGTCGACTGGGACCAGAAGGCCGCCGACATGGTCAGCTACCTCCGCATGGACGCCGGCTGCCACCCCGACGACCCCCGGCTGGCCGCCCTGGTGGGCGAACTGTCCGTCAAGAGCGACGAGTTCCGCCGCCTGTGGGCCACACACGACGTCAAGGAGAAGAGCAACGGCGTAAAACAGCTCCACCACCCCCTGGTGGGCCCCCTGACCCTCGCCTACGAGTCCTTCCCCCTCCCCGACGACCAGGACCAAACCCTGATCATCTACCACCCAGAACCCAACTCCCCCTCCGCCGAAGCCCTCCACCTCCTGTCCATCTGGGGCACAGACGCAACAAGAGCACCGACTGGGTGAGAGGGGGCCGCAGGCCCCCGAAGGGGACGAGTGGCCGCAGGCCCTCGAAGGGGCGCGGGGAACTGCGCGACCAGCCCCCACGCACGGAAACCCGCCAACGATCCACAGCACCCGAGCTGGACCGCGCCCCGGGCGAAGCCCAAGGCGGGGTCGAGGGGCAGCCGCCCCTAGGGATGGGAATGGGCAGGGGCGGCGGGGGCGACAAAACTCACCGCCCGAAATACGCGTCGTAAATCGACACCCTCCCCACATTCCCCTCTCGATCGACCACAACCCCCCGCAGAGACACGCTCTCCCCCGCCCCAGGCCCCCCGAACACAACCCGCCCGTTCGTCACCTCAACCTCGCTCCACCGCTCCCCGTCCCGGGACACAAACACAGCCAGCGACTTGAGGTTCCCCCCGACGGCAGCCCCCTGCACGGTCACCGGAACACTGACCTTCCGCCCGCCGACCGCCGTACTGTCCAGCCCGAGAAATCCACCCCCGAACCGAACCGTGGAAACCGGCAACGCCGTGTCCTCCCCGGTCCTCTTCGACCTGAAGGTCCAACTCCCGTCGATCCGGGAGCCGACCCGCCCCACCCCCGCACCCCGCGTGACGGACGTCGTCAGCCGGTACGTCGCGGCCCCCGCAGGAACCTCGTACTGACGCGCCCCATCCAACGCGTCCTCCCCCGAAGCGATCTTCTCTCCATCGCGATAGAGACTCGACGTGACCTTCTCGTACACGGACGCCCCGACATGCCCACCCCCGTCGGCGAACATCGGCAACGCCCCGTACAGCACGTCCCCATCCCGCCGAATCCCGTGGACCCCACCGATCTTCGGCCCGAACACCCCCACATTGAAGGTCCGGGCATACGTCTGCCCGGCCCTGAACGAGCGGCTGTCCCCGGTCGTGTAGTACACCTCGGAGACCGGATACCCCTGTTCGTCGACCCCGCCGTACTGCTCGAAGTCGAAACTCCACCTGATGCCACCGGCGGTGGACAGATACAGGGTCCGGCGGCCGGGAAGCGCCTGCTGGACACCGACGGCCGGGATGCCGGCGTCACCGGGCAGCGTGGGCCACGCGGTGACCACACCGTTCTTACCGACGGCGGAGGCCCCGAGTCCGACCTTCACCACGGCCAACTCGCCCTTCTTCCACCGCTTGGTGAAGCCGGTGGCAAGCCTCGCCACCGCACTCCGGGTGACGGTGGAGTACTGCGAGGTCTCCCCCTTGTTCCACTGCCCGGCCCAGCTCTGGCTGAGCCGGCCCCCGCCGACCGACGGCCCGAGATGCGCGGTCCGGAACCCCGCGTAGCCGTCGAGCAGCCACCCGAAGGTATAGCCGGCGTCCCCCACCCGCAGCGTGAACTCCGGCGCCGCGAACACGGATTCGGCCCCGGTCTCCGGCACGGTCACGTTCACCGGCTTCGCCTTGCGGGCGTCCAGCGTCAGCGAGATCCGCCGGTCGACGTCGAGCCTCGGCCGGGCCAGCCAGTCGGCGCCCTTGGCAAGATTGTCCGGGTCCACGACGACCCCGGCGTTGAGGATGTAACTCCCCTTCGGCACCCGCAGCGAGACCGTGCCGTCCTTGTCGTACGGCATGACCCAGACGCCTTCGGCGAGCCCGGAGACCCCGGTGAGGTCGAGCATGTGGCCGACCGCCGGTTTCCCGCCCCGGTCGACCACCTTGAGCGTGACGTCGTACGACTCGACCTCGCGCCGCACGGCCGCCGCCGTCCGTACGCGCTGTCCACCGCCGGTGGCGACGACGTACGCGGTGTAGGCGCCGTTGAGCTTGCCGCCCAGCCTGGTGTGGGCGCTCAGTTTCACGGTGGCTTTGCCGCCCGCCGGGACGGTGACCTTCTTGGCGCCCAGCTCGAAGAACCCGGCGGGCGCGGGCCTGCCCCTGGGGTCGGTGCCCTTGACGGCCAGGGACAGGGTGACGGGCTTGCTGCCGAGGTTCCGGTACGTCAGCTGCCGCGTCCTCGGCTTGTCGTCGGTGTGCGGCCACTCCGCGACCCCGAGATCCACGGAGACCGGATCGGCGACGACGCTCTGCCTGAGGGCCCGGTCGACCCGGATACGACCCGAACCCTGCTGGTACGGCGTGTACCCCGTGCTCTTGGTGGACGCGATGAGTGCGCCCTTGAGTTCGGCGTACGTCCACCGCGGGTGCCGTTGCTTGAGGAGGGCGGCGGCGCCCGCGACATGCGGGGTGGCCATCGACGTACCGGAGATCGTCAGATAGCCGTCCGGCTTCTGCCCGACCTCCTGGTCGATGACGCTGCCCGGTGCCGCTGCGGCGGTGACGGCGACGCCGGGCGCGGTCACGTCCGGCTTGATCCGGCCGTCCAGCCCCGGGCCCCGGCTGGAGAAGGGGGCGAGCCTGTCCTTGTCGTCGACCGCGCCGACGGTGAGCGCGCCGGCGGCGCTGCCCGGGGAGCCGACCGTCTTCTCGCCCTACTCGCCGTCGTTGCCGGCGGCGACCGTGAAGAGGATGCCCTTCTCGGTGGCGAGATTGTCGATCTCGGCCTCCATCGGGTCGACCTCGGGGGTGTCCGGGCCGCCGAGGCTCAGGTTGACCACATCGGCGCCCTGGTCGGCGGCCCACTCCATCCCGGCGATGATCCCGGAGTCGTCCCCGGAGCCGTCGTCGCCGAGCACCTTTCCGTTGAGCAGCTTGGCCCCGGGCGCCACGCCCTTGTACTTGCCCTTGGACTTCTTCCCCGTCCCGGCCGCGATGGAGGCGACATGGGTGCCGTGCCCGTACTTGTCGGTGGTGTCGGGCGAGGCGGAGAAGTTCTTGTCGGCGATCACCTGGCCGACGAGGTCCGGATGTGTGGCGTCGATGCCGGTGTCCAGCACGGCTATGGTGACGCCCTTGCCGTCGTAGCCGGCCTTCCACGCCTTGGGGGCGCCGATCCGCGGCACCGTCCTGTCGAGGCTCGCCGTGCGGACGCCGTCCAGCCAGATGTGCGCGACCCCGGAGGCCGCGGTGCCGTCGGAGTCCGTGACCGCCTTCCACAGTTCGGCGACATCGTCCTTCGGCGCGACCACCGCGTCGGCGTTGAGGATCTTCAACGTCCGGCGCACCTCGGTGCCACCGGCGTCCCGTACGTCGGCCCGCACCCCGGCGGCCTTCCCGCTGTAGCCGACGATGAGCTTCAGCCCCCGCCGCTGGGCCCGGCGGCTGTCGGCCCTGTTCAACTCGGTGACGTCGAACAGCCGCCGGTCGACCCGCCCGGCGGAGATCAGCCGGGCGGCATCGGCCGGCAGCACATACGTATGGCCGTCGACCTCCCGCACCTGAACCGGAACGCCCTTGCGCCCCTCGGCCCGCTCCAGCCCGAGCACCCGTCCCTCGGCCCCCATGAGCACACGGTCACCGGTGACGAGGGTGATGCGATGCCGGGCCTCGATACGGCCGGTGCCCACGGCCTCGTCGCCGGCCGCGTACTCGGTCCCCGTCGTCAGCGCCGCAGTCGAAACAATGGCGATCAGGACCGCGCACGCTCTACCCATATGTCTGCGCAACTTTCCCCCTGGAGCAGCAGAAATCCGGCAGAAGAAATCCAACGGCAGAAATCCGGTCGAATTTCCCCGGGTCACGCAGTATGACGAGAGGTCAACTGCCGCTCAACAGCGGACAACGCACAAAACACGGCGCATAACTGATGCATTTACTTCACTTGTGCCGCTATCTGACCGCTCTCCCTTCCAAACCCCGATCCGGCCATCCCTCCACACCCCCGACTCCCAGCAATCACGAAACCCGGAGCACGCGCACCTCGCACGCGCCCCGGGCTCCACTCCAACGCGCCCCGCTCAACAGCCGTGTCAGGCCCCGGCGTTCTCCTTCACGGTGATCCGCCCCTTGCGGATCGTCGCGACCCGGGGGGCCTTCTTCGCCAGCGTCGAGTCATGGGTGACCATCACAAAAGTGAGCCCGTGCTCCTTCCACAGACCCTCCAGCACCTCCATGATCTCGTCGCGCATGGACTCGTCGAGGTTGCCGGTGGGCTCGTCGGCGAGCAGTACCTTCGGCCGCTTCACCAGGGCCCGGGCGATCGCGACCCGCTGCTGCTGCCCGCCCGACAACTCGGCCGGCAGATGCCCCAGCCGCTCCCCCAGCCCCACCGACGTCAGCGCCTCGGCGGCCCGCTCCCGCCGCTCCCTCGCCTTCACACCGAGGGGGACGAGAGCGGTCTCGACGTTCTCCTGGGCGGTGAGGGTGGGGATGAGATTGAAGCTCTGGAACACAAAGCCGATGTTCTCGCCGCGCACCTTGGTGAGCCGCGCCTCGGACAGCGTGGCGAGATCGGTCCCGTCCAGCTCGACACTCCCCGCACTGGGCTTGTCGAGCCCGCCGAGCATCTGCAGCAGCGTGGACTTCCCGCCGCCGGTGGGCCCTTGAATGACCAGCCGGTCCCCTTCGGCGATGGTGAGATCGACCCCGTCGAGCGCGTTGACGGTGTCCTTGCCGCGCGCATAGCGCTTGGTGACGCCCTTGAGTACGTACATGAAGGCAACAACTCCTGGATTCCCTGAAGAACTTGGCTGGACGGACCTGGCTGGACGGGCCTGATGGGAGGGACCTGGCTGGACGGGCCTGATTGGAGGGGACCTGGCTGGAGGGACCTGGCTGGACGGATCTCGCCGCGCGGTCTACTCCACGCGCCGCAGCGCGTCCGCCGGCCGCAGCCGGGAGGCCCGCCACCCGCCGAAGGCTCCGGCGATCAGCCCGCCCGCGACGGCCAGTCCGACGGCGACGACGATCGTGGAGAGGCTCACGGGCGCGGTGAGAGCGACATCGAGCGCCTCGGAAGCCGCCTGCTGCCCACCCCCGCCGGGACCACCACCGCCACCGGGGAAGCCGCCTCCGGGCCCGCCACCGCCCGGTCCACCGCCGAACCCCCCACCGCTGGCGCCGAGTTGGGCCTGCAGGGTCGGGCTGATCGCGGTGACGGCGTACGCCCCCGCGAGCCCGAGCGCGATACCGAGCACACCGCCCACGAGCCCGTTCACCACGGCCTCGCCCACGACCTGCCGAGTGACCCGCCCGGACTTCCAGCCGAGCGCCTTGAGCGTGCCGAACTCCCGCACCCGACGGGACACCGCCGACGACGTCAGCAGCCCGGCCACCAGGAACGCGGCGATCAGCACGGCGATCGACAGCCACTTGCCCACGTTCGACGCGAGATCGGAGGCGGTGGACAGCGACCCCGACACCGTCTCGGCGAGGTCGGCGGAGGTGGTGACGGTCGTGCCGTCGATGTTCTTCTGGATGGCCGACTTGACGGAGTCGATCTGCTGGGAGTCACTCGTCTTGACGTAGATCGTGGTGACCTTGTCCTGGGAGTCGCTGAGCGTCTGCGCCTGCTTCAGCGGGATGTAGAGGTTGGCCGCCGCGTCCCCGCTGTCGGGCGTGGCGATCCCGATGACCTCGAACTTCGTGCCCTTGATGGTGACACTGCCACCGACCTTGAGTTCCTTCTCCTTGGCGTACGAGGTGTCGACGACCGCCACCTCGGCGTCGGTCTCGGAGGTCTTGAACGTACGGCCGCTGGTGATCTTCGAGGAGGTCAGCGGGCCGAGTTCGGGCTGGGTGACGTCGGTGCCGTAGACGGAGTAGTTGTTGACGTCGAACTGAGCGCCGCCGCCCTCGACCCGCCCCTGGGGCTGGCCGCTGCCGCCGCCGTTCTGACCGCCGCCGGGGAAGCCCTGCCCGCCGCCGGTGCCCGCCCCCTCGTCCTGCTGGAACTCGCCGCGCCGGAACTGCCCGTTCACCTTGATGACTTGGAGGCTGAGACCGCCGACGGCCTCCGAGACTCCTTGCTGTGTGCCGACCTTGGTGACCGTGGAGTCGGCGAGGGTCTGGAAGCCCTGGACGAGGACGACGTCACTGCTCTGTTCCTCGTCGGAGTCGTTGTCCTGGGCGTCGAACTCGAACCGTGGGCGGTCGCCGCCGCCGTTCTGGCCGGAGTCGGCGGCCGGTGCCTTGGTGACGGTCATGTCCGTCCCGAGCCCGTACAGGGACTCCAGCACCTTGCCCTGCGCCTTCTCCATGCCGGACGACACGGAACTGACCACGATCACCAGTGCGATACCCAGAGCGAGCCCGGAGGCGACGACGAGGGCCGCCTTTCTCCGGCGGCGCAGTTCGCGCCTCAGGTAGGTGAAAAACATGGCGGCAAGCTAGGGACGCCGCGTGATGAAGGAATAAGCCCCGAGTGAGAGCCTCATGAGAACCCTGTGGCGGGGCCTGCGAAGGGCTGTGCCGTCTCACAGGTTTCCTCGCCCCCGCCGCCCCTACCCGTCCCATCCCCAGGGGTGGTGCCCCTTCGACCCCCGAGGGGGTGGGTGGGCGACTGCGGGTGGGTGGGGGCTGGTCGCGCAGTTCCCCGCGCCCCTGAAAGACCAGGCCCTGCGGGCCTGAAAAGCATAGGGGCGCAGCCCCTGCTTTTCAGGGGCGCGGGGAACTGCGCGAGCAACCACGAACCACCCGCAGTCGCCCACCCACACAACCCCCCGAGCTGATAGGCGCCCAACACACCAACGGCGCCACCCCGTTGATCGGGATGGCGCCGTTGAAGAACCGAAGAACCACTCAGACCGCGGAGCCCGCCGTCCAGTCCGCCCAGCTCAGGTTCCAGCCGTTGAGACCGTTGTCGGGAGACACCGTCTTGTCACCGGTGTTCTGGACGACCACCACATCACCGATGATCGAGTTGTTGTAGAACCAGGCAGCCTCGGTGTTGGGGTCGTTCGCCCCCTTGGTGTCGTTCAGACCGACACACCCATGGCTGGTGTTGACGTTGCCGAACACCGAGTCGGCACCCCAGTAGTTGCCGTGGATGAACGTCCCGGACGTCGTCAGACGCATGGCGTGCGGCACGTCCTTGATGTCGTACTCGCCCTTGCCGTCATCATCGGTGAACCCGACCGTCGCACCGTTCATCCGGGTCTCCTTGAACTTCTCGGAGATCACCATCTGACCCTCGTACGTCTTGTTCTCGGGCGAGCCGGCGGAGATCGGGATGGTCTTGACGACCTTCCCGTCCTGCATGACCTTCATCTGCTTGGTCTGGGCGTCGACGATCGAGACCTGGTTGCGGCCGATCTTGAAGGACACCGTCTTCTGCTGCACACCGTAGACACCGGAGGCACCCTCGACACCGTCGAGCGCGAGCTTCAGCGTGACGGTGGAGCCCTCCTGCCAGTAGTCCTCGGGCCGGAAGTCGAGCCGGTTGGCGTTGAACCAGTGCCCGACGACCTCCTGGCCGGAGCTGGAGCTGACGGTGATGCCCTTCTGGACATCCGCCTTGTTGGTGATCGCCTTGTCGAAATTGAGCGAGACCGGCATACCGACGCCGACGGTGGAGCCGTCCTCCGGCGTGAACGTGCCGATGAAGCTGTTGGTCGGCGAGACGGTGGTGAACGACGCGTTCTCGTGGGCCTCAAGACCCTCGGAGTCCTCGGCGGAGACGGCGACCTTGTAGGTGGTGGACCGCTCCAGCTGCGCGGTCGGCGCCCAGCTCGTCTTGTCCGCGGATATCTCGCCCTCGACGGCGGTGCCGTCGGCGGTCGTCATGGTGACCTCGGTGAGCGTGCCCTTGCTCACCGTGACCTTGGCGGAGTTGTTGATGGAGGCGTTGTTCGAGCCGTCCTGCGGCGTGATCTTGATGTCCGCCGCAGAGGTCTTCTTGGCCGCCGCCTCGTCGACCTTGGCCTGCGAGGAGTCCCCGCCGCCGTCGTTCCCGGACGCGTTGTCGCTGTCGCCTCCGCTGCACGCAGAGAGCACCAGCACCCCGCCGAGCAGTGCGGACGCGACCGTCAGGCCCCTGCGCCGCTTACTGTTCGTCATCACACGCTTCTCCATCGTTGCCGAAATCCCCAGAACCGAGAATCCCCGTAAGCACTAGAACACCGTGACGGCACCGAGCCGTTCCGCTTCGGGCCGATGTGTGGGATACGCCACTTCGGCCGCTCCGTCCGCATGAATCGCCGCTCCGACGGTCCACATCGACCGGTGGTCCGAGCGGTGGTGCGCGGGTGACCAGTGCGCCCCTTGAGACGAGAGGACCCCGGGTGGCGGTTGCCGCCCGGGGTCACGAATCTCCCAAGCCGCCTCAGCCGCGCCCGTCTTCCTCTTCGTCCTCGCCGTCATCATCCTCGTCAAGACCCCATTCCGGCGAATCGGGGTCGTAGTCGATTCCCTCACTGCTCCATGACGCCTGGGCCAGGTCGACCCCCGGCACGTCGTTGACCAGGTCGAACGGGTCGATCAGATACGCGAGCGCCTCCGCTGTGTCCTCCGTCACGGCACTCTCGGCGTGCGCCCGCTCATCGGTCGGCATATCGGGGTCCTCGGAGATCCGACGCAAGGCCGCACCGGTGACGGCCTCGACATTCTCGACCTCCACCACCAATTCCAAACGAAGCCGGACAAACTGTGAAGTCTCAGGTGTACTCATGCCCCGGAGCGTACGGCTCACAGGTCGCGCGACTTTCCCGCGACCCGCGCCTTTCATTAGCATCGCTGTCCACGGCCAATTCGCCCGCGCCACAAGGGGATCGATATTCAGTGTCCGTCGCACGTCGAGCGTCGTCGACCGCCCGCCGATCGCTGCTGACCGCAACCGCCGCGGGGACCCTTCTGGGCGCCCTGTGGTTCGTGCCGTCCGCGAACGCGACCCAGGACGCCGCCGACATACGACAGGATTCGTCGACCTCGACGGACAGCGCCTCCACCAAGGCCGACCCCGACGGCCGCGCCACCGAACTCGCCGACACCGGAAGCCCGAACACCACCCCGTACATCATCGGCGGAACCGTTTTCCTGGCGGTGGGCGCCGGGTTCGTGGCGTACTCGGTACGGCAGGGGCGACTGGAGGCGTGCTGAGCGGGTGCGGACGCGGGGATCAACTGACAGATTTCGTTATCTGTCATCTGTCATCTGTCATCTGTCATCTGTCAATTGATATCCGTCAGTTGACCTCTGTCACCCGTTATCTGTCACCCGTTATCTGTCATCCGTCACCTGACACCCGTCATCTGTCATCTGTCATCCGTTATCTGCCATCCGTTATCTGCCATCCGTCATCTGCCGACCGCACCTCACCCCAACACCCCCACAACCCCCTCCACCGCCGACACCAGCCTCCCCTCCCGCACAAACGCGTCGGCCAGCTCCAGATCGGGCGCGAGGAAACGATCCGGCCCCGGCCCCTCCACCCCGGCCTTGCGGACGGCCTCGATGACGGCCCTGGTGGCCGGGGCGGGCGTCAGCCCCTCCCGCAGCTCGACGGCGCGCGTGCCGGCGTACAGCTCGATGGCGAGCACCCGAGTCAGGTTGTCCACGGCGGTGCGGAGCTTGCGCGCGGCGGACCAGCCCATCGAGACGTGGTCCTCCTGCATGGCGGAGGAGGGGATGGAGTCGGCCGAGGCCGGTACGGCGAGCCGCTTCAGCTCGCTCACCAGTGCCGCCTGCGTGTACTGGGCGATCATCAGCCCGGAGTCGACGCCGGGGTCGTCCGCGAGGAACGGCGGCAGCCCGTGCGAGCGGTTCTTGTCGAGCAGCCGGTCGGTGCGCCGCTCGGCGATGGAGGCGAGGTCGGCGGCGGCGATCGCGAGGAAGTCGAGGACGTAGGCGACCGGCGCCCCATGGAAGTTGCCGTTGGACTCGACGCGCCCGTCCGGCAGCACCACGGGGTTGTCGACGGCCGAGGCCAGCTCCCGCTCGGCGACCAGTCGCGCGTGTGCCATGGTGTCGCGCCCGGCCCCCGCCACCTGCGGCGCGCACCGCACGGAGTACGCGTCCTGCACGCGGGGCGCGTCGTCCTGGTGGTGCCCGGTGAGCCCCGAACCCTTCAGCACGGCCAGCATGTTGGCGGCGGACACCCCCTGCCCCGGGTGCGGCCGGATGGCGTGCAGCTCGGGGGCGAGCACCTTGTCCGTGCCGAGCAGCGCCTCCAAGGAGATCGCGGCGGTGACGTCGGCGGACTTGTACAGCGTCTCCAGGTCGTCAAGCGCCATGATCAGCATGCCGAGCATGCCGTCGGTGCCGTTGAGCAAGGCGAGCCCTTCCTTCTCGCGCAACTCGACGGGCCGGATGCCGTGCGCGGTGAGCAACTCCCCGGCCGGCCGCACGACTCCGTCGGGCCCCTCCGCGTCCCCTTCACCCATGAGCGTCAGCGCACAGTGGGACAGCGGCGCGAGATCGCCGGAGCAGCCGAGAGAGCCGTACTCGTGCACGACGGGGGTGATGGCGGCGTTGAGGAGGTCGGCCATGGTCTGCGCGACCTCGGGCCGTACGCCCGTACGCCCTGAGCAGACCGTCTTCAGCCGCAGGAACATCAGCGCGCGTACGACCTCACGCTCCACCCGGGGCCCCATGCCGGCCGCGTGGGAGCGGACGATGTTGCGCTGGAGCCGGGTGCGCAGCTCCGGGCCGATGTGCCGGGTCGCCAGGGCGCCGAAGCCGGTGGAGACGCCGTAGACGGGGTCGGGTTTGGCGGCCAGCGCGTCCACGATCTCGCGGGCGGCGGCAAGGGCCGCCACGGCTTCCTCGGAGAGTTCGACCCGGGCGTCGGCCCGCGCCACGGCGAGGACGTCGGCCGCGGTGGCACCGTTCGTCCCGAGCACCACCGTGCCCACAGTGTGCATATCCATATTCAGGATCGTAGGGACTGAATCGCCGAATGTCACGACCGACCGAGGACAGGGCCCCTTACCGCGCACCACAGCGACAGGCACCACAGCGACAGTCGGCGACACCCACCCGTCAACCACCCCGAAACAATCCGCGTAGATCGGAAGCAGCTCACACTTCGATCAGAGTTCGATCCAGAATTGATCAGAATCCGCCCTCCGAACGATGCCCGCACCCCCACCCCCCACTAGGCTCAAAGCACTTGCCCATTCAAGTCACGGCAAGGCGCCTGGACACACCCCTCTCCCCCACGACCTCCCGATTCCATCCGGTCCCCACGGCCGCACTCCCCCCTGACGGCCGCCGGGACCCCTACGACCCCAGTCAGCCCCTGGGCCGTAGGAATCCGAGGGCCGCGCGCAGCCTCGAACAGTCGCGCGACCCGCCCTAGGACCGGCGCCCCCGAAATCGGCGCCGGTCCGCAGGGTGGGCGGGGTCGACGGGAGCGGGCGGCCGGTCGGCGAGGCTGACCACCGGGTCCTCGGCGCCCTCCCCCTCCCGTCCGGCGACGACCGGCTCCACGGAACCGGCGGCCTTGGCCCGGTACTGCGCGGCGTCGGCGAGCCGGAACAGCCGCCGGGCCGAGCGCAACGGCCCGATCGCGTCCCCGGTGGACGCCACCCCGCAGGCGACCCCGTCGCCCGGCTCCAACTCCCGTGCACGTACGCACAGTTCACCGGCGACCCGCACGACCTCGTCCGCCGCGGGGCCGACCGCGAGCAGACAGAACTCGTCACCGCCGAGCCGGGCGGCCAGCACATCGGGCAACTCCGCCGCACAGCGCGAGAGCACGGACCCGAACCGTTCCAGGACCTGGTCGCCCACGGCGTGCCCGTAGGAGTCGTTGACCTTCTTCAGCCCGTTGAGGTCGCAGACGACGAGGCTGATCACCGTGCCGTCGCGCCGGTGCGCCTCCATCGCCTCGTCCAGCCGCAGATCGACCGCGCGCCGATTGCCGAGCCCGGTGAGGGAGTCGGTGAAGGCAAGCCGTCGCGCCTCCTCCAGCCGTTCCGACTGAGCGATCCCGGCGGCCACGACCGAGGCGAGAACGGTGGCGAAGGAGGCATCACCCCCGTGGAAGACCGGCTCCCCGGCAGGCCGGGCGACATACAACTCCCCCCAGGCCCGCCCGTTCAGCACGATCGGCGCCACGACACAGCACCCCCGCCCCCGCCGCCGCAGCGCCGCGACCCGCTGATGGCAGAAACCACCGGGCCGCCGCCCCCCGAGCGGTCCGGCGGCGGTCTCCACCCAGGCGTTGGGCTCGCCGCCCTCCAGCCACCGCTCATGCAGAAACTCGGCGATCTCCGGAAACTCATGCACGGGATACGTCTCGTCCTCGGGGAACTCCTCCTCCCCCACCGCCCGGTTCCCCACATTCACCAGCACCCGCAGCAGCCCCCGCTCCCGCTCCCACACGGACAGCGCGGCAAAGCTCCCCGACAGCGCCCGGCAGGCGCCGTCCGCGGCCGCCCACCACGTCTCACGCGCCGTGCGCGCCCCCGCCATGCCCCGCGCCAACGCCACCACGGCCCTCAGCCGCCTGTCCTCACCACCCATCCCTCCAGGCTAGGGAGCTTTGCACCGATTTGAGACGTTAGTGACGCGAACAGGGGTACGGCCGCACAGGCCCCCACGGCCACGGCCCCACGCCATCAACCGCCCCCTCCCCCGCCCCTTCCACGCCCCTCACTCCCCCGGCCACTCCGGCTTCCGCTTCTCGTTGAAGGCGGCCACACCCTCCGCCCGGTCGCCCGAGAACGCGACCGAACGCCAGGCCGCGTCCTCCACCTCCAGCCCCGCCCGAAGGTCGAGCCCCTGCCCGAGCCGCAGCGCCCGCTTGGCCGCCCGCAACCCCACAGGCGAGTTGCCGGCGATCCGGGCCCCCAACGCCAGGGCCTCCTCCCGATCCCGCCCCTCCTCCACCAGCTGATCGACCAGCCCCAACTCCCGCGCCTCCACGGCCTCCAGCCGCCGCGCCGTGAAGATCAGCTCGGCGGCCCGCGCGGCCCCCACCCGGCGCGGCAGCAACTGCGTACCGCCGCCGCCCGGAATCACCCCCACCGACACCTCGGGCAGCCCCACCACGGCCGTACGGTCGGCCACGATCAGATCGCAGGCCAGGGCCAGTTCGAAGCCACCGCCCAGCGCGAAGCCGTGCACGGCGGCGATCGTGGGCATCGGCAATTCCAGTACGCCGGTGTACGCGCCCCGCGCGACGGGCCGCTGACGCACCAGCTCGGCATCACTGAAGGAGTTCCGCTCCTTGAGATCGGCCCCGACACAGAACGCCCGCTCATGCGTGGACGTCACCACGACCACCCGCGCGTCCCGCTCCCCGCCCAACGCCGCACAGGCGGCCCCGATGGACCGCGCCATCTCGGTGGACACGGCGTTCATGGCCTTGGGCCGGTCGAGCACGAGCTCGGCGACAAACCCGTGCCGCCGCACCAGCACGAACTCCCCGTACCGCACCTCGACCACACCAGCACCCATGACACCCTCCCGGTTAACGCAGGTTAACTAGCCGACACCCCGATCATCCCAGCCCCGAGCCCCGAGAAAAAGCCCGACAGCACTCACGCACACACACGCCCGGAAGCACCCAAAGACAGATCTCCACAACGCACGCCACGACGGCGAGGCAGCCGTGCACGCCACGACGGCGAGGCAGCCACGCACGCCACGACGGGGTAGTCACACCCACCCCCACGGCGGGCTAGCCGCGTACGGACGGAAGGGGCCGGGCCGGTGTGTCATATGTCCGTCGCGTACAGCCGGCTCAGCAAAGTTCACGCCATCCCAACCCCCGAGCAGTACGTCCGCCTGCGACGGACTGACACACCGGCCCGGCCCCGACCCACCCACGCACCCACCCGCCCAGGCGCGACCGCACGCCCCCCCACGCCCCCCGGTGAGCCCACCCCCGTTGACCCGCACGGCAACCCCCGACGTCGCCGTCCTCTCGTTCGAGTGACATCCCGGCCTTCTCCGGCCACAACGCCCACCCCGGCACATAGCCTGCGCACCGCAACAGGCGCACCGGGGGCCACGTGCGCGGAGGGGAGGAACGGACCATGACGACGAACACGGTGACCAGGCCGACAACAGGCACGGGGCCGACCAGGCCGACCACGACCACGGGGCCGACCACGACACCGACACCCCCGTGGGGACCGCAGGCACCGTCGACGACACCGCGCACACCACGCGTACCCGGCGCACCGGTGGCGGGAGCCCCCTGGGACCCCACCGGCGTCCCAAGACAGTCGCCCACCTGGCCCCCGTCGACCACGCCCACGCCCCCACCCCACCCCCCGGCCGCCTCAACCGCCCCAGACGCCCCAGACCACCCCTCCCCCACCCCCGTGGCGCCCCGCCCCCGAGGCCGCCACAGGCGCCCACGCCCCCGCAAGGTGCTGTTCGCCGTGGGCGGCCTCGCCCTGGCGGCGGGCGCGCTGAGCCTCGTACGGCTGACGTCGGACACGGTCGGCGGCGCCGGTACGACGACGGGCGCGGCCCCGGAACTGTCGGACGACATCACGGACCACGCGACCAACACCGGCGCGACCATGGCGAGCACACCTTCGACACCCGCGACCACCCCGCCCACCGACACCCCGACGGACAGCGCGACAGCGCCCTCGCCCACGACGCCCCCGCCCTCACCGGAGTCGACGGCCCCGCCCCCGTCGGCGACCCACCCCTCGACCTCGGTAGGAGTGGAACTCCCGTCCGGCCCCGGTACCCGCCGTCTCCCCCCGAGCGCGGCCACGCTCCCGTCGGCCGAGGCCCCCGAAGCCACCGGCCCGACCACGCCCACCCAGCAGCCCCCGACAGCCGCGCGCCAACCGACCGCGTCGACCACCCAGCCCCCGGCCGCCCCGAACCCCCCGACGGAGGCGGAAGAGCCCAGCGCACCCCGGCAGCCGGGCCTGTGCGTCCCGATCGTGGGCCTGTGCGTGGACGAACCCCTGCACCGCTGACGCTCCCCGCAACTCACCGTCAAGGCAGCTCACCGTCAAGCCGTCCCGGAGCGGCCCCCAGCCCCGAGGCCCCAGACCCCTGAGCGAACCCTCAGCCGCGACCCCCAAGCGACCCCTCAGGCCCCCAGGCGAACCCTCAACCCTTCCCAGGCCGCCGAGTCATCAGCCAAGGCTGGACCACACCCAACCCACGCACCGGCCGCTGCCACATCGGCTGGAGGGCGAACCGGTAGGTCGGCGGCTCCTCGCCCTCCTTCTCGGCGGCGGCCGCGGCCTCGGCGGCCTCCGCCTCGGAGGCGGGCGCCTCCCCGGTCCGGGTCAGCTCCTCGGCGAACGCCCCGTCGACGAGGACGGCGTCCTTCGGCGCTATCGAGGTGAGCCGGCTCGCGAGATTCACGGTGGTCCCGAAGACATCGCCCATCCGGGTCGTCACGGTCCCGAAGGCGATACCGACCCGCAGCTCCGGCATGGTCTCGTCGTGCGCCATGGTCTCGATGAGCCGGAGGGCGATCTCGGCGGCGACCCCGGCGTCATCGGCGGCGTACAGGACCTCGTCGCCCAGCGTCTTGATGAGCCGCCCGCCGTTCGCGGCCACCAGGTCCGCCGCGGTGGTCTCGAACGCCTCGACGAGCTCGCCCAGCTCCTCTTCCTCCATACGGCGCGTCAGCCGCGTGAACCCCACCAGATCGGCGAAGCCGACGGCGAGCCGCCGGTCGACCATCTCCTCGTCGTCGCCGGCCTGCACGACCCGCCCGGTGGCCGCGGCGAGCTGCCGCCGCCACACATAGACGAGGAACTCCTCCAGCTCGGGCAGCAGCAGCTCGATCAGGGGGTACGTGACCTCGGTGCGGGTCATCCCCGGCTCCGGCGGCTCGGTCAGCCCTTCCAGGAAGGAGTCGATCTGCCATTCGGCCAGTCGGGCGGTGGTCTGCCCGGTGGAACGTGCCACCTGTACGGCCATGGCCTCGCTCAGCAGCCCCGCCTCGACGAGACCGGCGAGCCGCCGCAGCGCGAGGACGTCCGCCTCGGTGAGCGCCTTGGCCTGGCCGATGTCGGCGAAGCCCATGGCCCGCCAGAAACGGGACGCCAGCTCCATCGAGACGCCCGCGCTACGGGCCGCCTGGAAGGGGGTGTAGCGCCGCTCGGCCCCGAGGATCAGCCCTTCGAGCCGCAACGCCAGCGGGTCCTCCTCACCGGCGGGGTCGTCACCCGTGGCAGACAGTGGGGGAAGGTCCACACGGCCCTGCGCGTCCGTGCCGGAGCCCGTGTCCTCGACGCTCACGCCTGCTGCCCTTCCGATCTCCCACGGCCACGTACTCGACCGGCCTCAACTCTACGGCAGGTGTGCGCCAGCTCACTCCGTGAGGTGCGGCCGATGCGTACGCGGCCCCTTCCGGCCGGCCGCGCAGGGGGTGTCGCGCACCGCCCGGGGGCGCGAATCACACACCCCTCACCCGCACTCACCCACCCCACACCTGCGCTCACCACCCCTCACCCGCACTCACCACCCCTCACCTGCGCTCACCCACCTTCAGATGTACTCCCCCACCCTCCCGATGTACTCACGCACCCCGCAAATGCACCACATCTCCCGCCCCCACGGGCTCCTGCACACCCTCCCCCGAAGCGATCACCAGCCGCCCGTCCCCGTCCACGGCGACGGCCTCACCCACCAGATCCCGCCCGCCGGGCAGTTCGGCACGCACCCGGCGCCCCAACGTCGCGCAGCCGGCCGCGTACGTCTCCTGCAACCCGCTCACGGCGGGATCGCCCCCTGCCCTCCGCCAGGTGCCGTACCACTCCTCCAGGCTCCGCAGCACGGCGCGCAGCAGCGGGTCACGGTCCGTGGTCACGGCCCCGGCGAGCGCCAGCGACCCGGCGGTGGGGACGGGCAGTTCGTCGGCGCGGAGGCTGACGTTGACGCCGATGCCGACGACCACGCCGTCGCCGTCCGCCGTGCGCTCGGCGAGGATGCCGCCGGCCTTGCGTTCCTCGCCGCCCACGGTCACCAGCAGGTCGTTGGGCCATTTGAGTGCCGTGTCGATCCCGGCGGCACGGGAGAGCCCGGTCGCGACGGCGACTCCGGTCAGCAGCGGCAGCCATCCCCAGCGCTCCACGGGCACATCGCCGGGCCTGAGCAGAACGGAGAAGAACAGCCCGGACCGCGCCGGAGCGGTCCAGATACGGTCGAGCCGTCCGCGCCCCGCGTTCTGCTCCTCGGCGACCAGCACCGCCCCCTCGGGCAGCCCCTCCGCCCGCCCCACCAACTCGGTGTTGGTGGACCCGACGACCTGCATCACGTCCAGGGAGCTCCACAGCCCCCCTTCCCGCAGCAACGCCCGTCGCAGGGCGGCGGCGTTGAGGGGCGGCCGGTCCAGATCGGACCAGCGGTTGCCGTACAACTGGTCGCGCGGCTTGTCGTTGTCGTCTTCTGAGGCATCTCGCGGCGTCATGCAACCCACCCTAGGTGTGTTAAACGCCGCACTGCCGAACCGTAGGCGCAGCACTACGCTACGGATGAGTAACCAAGTCTGCTTCTGAGCACGTACCAGTCGGAAGACCGCTCAAGAAGACCCAACGCACCCACTCGTATCCAGGCAGGGAGCCGCATCCCGATGTCCGAGCCGGAAGAGCCAGCAAACCGATCAGACATGGACATTCACACGACCGCGGGGAAGCTCGCGGATCTTGAGCGCCGTATCCATGAGGCGACGCATGCCGGCTCCGAGCGCGCGGTGGAGAAGCAGCACGCCAAGGGCAAGTTGACTGCCCGTGAGCGCATCGAACTCCTCCTCGACGAGGACTCCTTCGTGGAGTTCGACGAATTCGCCCGGCACCGCTCGACCGACTTCGGCATGGAGAGGAACCGCCCGTACGGGGACGGTGTCGTCACCGGCTACGGCACGGTCGACGGCCGCCCGGTGGCCGTCTTCTCCCAGGACTTCACGGTCCTGGGCGGCTCGCTCGGCGAGGTCTTCGGCCAGAAGATCATGAAGGTGATGGACTTCGCCCTCAAGACCGGCTGCCCGGTCATCGGCATCAACGACTCCGGCGGCGCCCGCATCCAGGAGGGTGTGATGGCGCTGGGCATGTACGGCGAGATCTTCCGCCGCAACACCCACGCGTCCGGCGTCATCCCCCAGATCAGCCTGATCGTCGGCCCGTGCGCGGGCGGCGCCGTGTACTCGCCCGCGATCACCGACTTCACGGTCATGGTCGACCAGACCTCGCACATGTTCATCACCGGCCCGGACGTCATCAAGACGGTCACCGGCGAGGACGTCGGCTTCGAGGAGCTGGGCGGCGCCCGCACGCACAACACGGCCTCGGGCGTGGCCCATCACATGGCGGGCGACGAGAAGGACGCCATCGACTACGTCAAGCAGCTCCTGTCGTACCTCCCGTCGAACAACCTCAGCGAGCCCCCGGCGTTCCCGGAGCAGGCGGACCTCACCGTCACGGACGAGGACCGCGAGCTGGACGTACTGGTCCCGGACAGCGCGAACCAGCCGTACGACATGCACACGGTGATCGAACACGTCCTGGACGACGCGGAGTTCTTCGAGACCCAGGCACTGTTCGCGCCGAACATCGTCACCGGCTTCGGCCGGGTCGAGGGGCACCCGGTGGGCATCGTCGCCAACCAGCCGATGCAGTTCGCGGGCTGCCTGGACATCGACGCCTCCGAGAAGGCGGCCCGCTTCGTCCGTACGTGCGACGCCTTCAACGTCCCGGTGCTGACCTTCGTCGACGTCCCCGGCTTCCTGCCGGGCGTCGGCCAGGAGCACGAGGGGATCATCCGCCGAGGCGCGAAGCTCATCTACGCCTACGCCGAGGCCACCGTCCCGCTGATCACGGTCATCACCCGCAAGGCGTTCGGCGGCGCCTACGACGTCATGGGCTCCAAGCACCTCGGCGCCGACCTCAACCTCGCCTGGCCCACCGCCCAGATCGCCGTCATGGGCGCCCAGGGCGCGGTCAACATCCTCCACCGCCGCACCATCGCCGCCGCCTCCGACGACGAGCGCGAGGAGGTCCGCGCCCGCCTCATCCAGGAGTACGAGGACACCCTCCTCAACCCCTACACCGCGGCCGAACGCGGCTACATCGACGCCGTGATCATGCCCTCGGAAACCCGCCGCCACATCGTCCGGGGCCTGCGCCAGCTGCGCACCAAACGCGAATCCCTGCCCCCGAAGAAGCACGGCAACATCCCCCTCTGACCGCTCTCTGCCCTCCCTCTGATCCCCCAGTGACCCGACCCGGACCCATGGGAGCCGATATGACCATCAAGGTCCTACGGGGCAACCCGACCCCCGAGGAGCTCGCCGCCGCCCTGGCGGTGGTCCGAGCGCGCGCCGCGGCGGCCACCACCGAGCCGCCCGGCGCCGCCACCCCCCGCGACTCCTGGTCCGACCCGGCCCGCATCGCCGCGCACCGTCTGCCGGCGCCGGGCCCCACGACCTGGAGCCGCACGTACTGGCCGAGCTGACCGGCGGTGGGCCGGGCGCCCCCAACTTGAGTACCCGTACTCAGGCGCCCGCCCCGCCCCCCGAAGCACCATCGACCCATGCTCTGGTCCGACCCCGACGACAAGCCCCCCAAAGACCTCCGAGACACCCAGGCCATGCTCCACCGCCTGGGCCTCCTGATGGCCCTGGCCATGCTCCTGGCGATGCTGGTCCTGGGAATCCTGGGCTGACTCCGGGTAGACACCGGGCCCCGTGCCCGACGAACCCCCCGCGCCCCCACGCCCCACCGGCCCCTACCCTGACCGCATGACCGAACCGCACCCCCGCCGCCGTCTGATCCTCGCCTCGAAGTCCCCGGCCCGCCTCAATCTCCTCCGCCAGGCCGGCCTCACCCCCGAGGTGTACGTCAGCGGAGTGGACGAGGACGCCGTCACCGCCCCCACCCCCGCCGACCTGGCCCTCGCGCTCGCCGAGGCCAAGGCGTCCGTCGTAGCGGCGAAACCCGAACTCAAGGGCGCCCTCGTCATCGGCTGCGACTCCGTCCTCGACCTCGACGGCCAGGCCCTCGGCAAGCCCGCCGACGCCGAGGAGGCCACCGCCCGCTGGAAGTCCATGCGCGGCCGCGCCGGCACCCTCCAGACCGGGCACTGCGTCTGGGACACCGCCACCGACCGCCACGTCTCCGCGCTCGCCTCCACGGTCGTCCACTTCGGCGACCCCACGGACGAGGAGATCGCCGCGTACGTGGCCTCCGGCGAACCCCTCTACGTGGCCGGCGCTTTCACCCTCGACGGCCGCTCTGCCCCGTTCATCGAAGGCATCGAGGGCGACCACGGCAACGTCATCGGCATCAGCCTCCCCCTGCTCCGCCGTCTACTGGCCCAACTGGGCGTAGGCATCACGGAGTTGTGGCCCGCCACCGACGACTGACCCCACACGACCGATCCAAGCCGACCGATCCAAGCGGCTGATCCGAGCCGACTGATCCGAGCCGACCGGCCGAACCACTCAGGAAGCACTGGACGCCGGAGGCCCGACCGCCCCGGGCTCCCCGGAGGCCTCCGGCGGTGCCGATGCCTCCGGCGGGCCCGAGGCCTCCGGCGCCGCGCCGTCATTCCGGTCGTACGTCATCAGCGTCAGCACGACGAGCGCCAACGCGACCATCATGAACGCGAAGGCGCCCCACCCCACGAGCCCCACGGTGAACGCGCCGAGCAGCCCGTGCACCACGGCCACACTGATGAGCAGCACCCGCCCCAGCCCGGCGGCAGGCCGGTCCCGTACGGCGACGAGCAGCGCGACCAGGCCGCAGAACGCGAAGTAGAGCCCGAAGAGCACACCCCCAGCCTTGGACCCGACGGACATCGCGTCGGGGTCCAGCCCGGCCAGCGACATCTGCTGCCGGTCGACGACCGTCCCGAGGAACCACTGCAGCCCGGCGATCCCGAGTGCCTCCGAGAAGAGCACGATCGCCGTGATCGCCGCCACCGGTCTACGGATCACCGGTCCACCCTCTTTCACTGTCGTCGCTTTCGCGCCACCCGTTACCCCAGGTAGGTGTTCAAGACATCGCGAACGCTACTAACGGGTAAACCCCGGGACAAGGGTTCTCACGACAGCAAAGAATCGTTGGGCCATTAGTAGGGATTCCACAAAGAAACCCGGTGGGCCGCAGCGCGGCCACACAGAGACCTTGACCACATCACGAGGCTAGGGTTTTCGGGTGGAGTCCTGCGTGATGCGGTACGACAAGGGATTTCGCCGGTTGAGCGAGCCTGGTTTCACGCTCCGTGTGGGCAAGCTCACCATTGAGGACGGGTCGAAACGCCGTGTCGGCAGTCCCTAAACTCGGCTTGTTTCAAGGAGAGGGAGCCATCGTGCGCAAGGTGTTGATCGCCAACCGAGGCGAAATCGCTGTCCGCGTCGCCCGGGCGTGCCGGGATGCCGGGATCGCGAGCGTGGCCGTGTATGCCGATCCGGACCGGGACGCGCTGCATGTACGCGCCGCCGACGAGGCGTTCGCGCTGGGCGGTGACACTCCGGCGACGAGCTATCTGGACATCGCCAAGGTGCTGCAGGCGGCGAAGGACTCGGGTGCGGACGCGATCCACCCGGGCTATGGCTTCCTCTCGGAGAACGCGGAGTTCGCGCAGGCGGTCCTGGACGCGGGCCTGGTCTGGATCGGCCCGCCCCCGCAGGCGATCCGCGATCTGGGTGACAAGGTGGCGGCCCGTCATATCGCCCAGCGCGCCGGCGCCCCCCTCGTCGCGGGCACCCCCGACCCGGTCTCCGGCGCGGACGAGGTCGTGGCGTTCGCCGAGGAGCACGGTCTGCCGATCGCGATCAAGGCGGCGTTCGGCGGCGGCGGCCGCGGCCTGAAGGTGGCCCGCACCCTCGAAGAGGTCCCCGAGCTGTACGAGTCCGCCGTGCGCGAGGCGGTGGCGGCCTTCGGCCGGGGCGAGTGCTTCGTGGAGCGCTACCTCGACAAGCCCCGCCACGTCGAGACCCAGTGCCTGGCCGACACCCACGGCAATGTGGTCGTGGTCTCCACCCGTGACTGCTCGCTGCAGCGCCGCCACCAGAAGCTGGTCGAGGAGGCCCCGGCCCCGTTCCTCTCCGACGAACAGAACGCCGAGCTGTACGCCGCTTCGAAGGCCATCCTGAAGGAGGCCGGCTACGTCGGCGCCGGCACGGTGGAGTTCCTCGTCGGCCTCGACGGCACGATCTCCTTCCTGGAGGTCAACACCCGCCTCCAGGTCGAGCACCCGGTCACCGAGGAGGTCACCGGCATCGACCTGGTCCGCGAGATGTTCCGCATCGCCGACGGCGAAGTGCTCGGTTACGACGACCCGCCGCTGCGCGGCCACTCCTTCGAGTTCCGCATCAACGGCGAGGACCCGGGCCGTAACTTCCTGCCCGCCCCCGGCACCGTCACCACGTTCACCCCGCCCACGGGCCCCGGCGTCCGCCTCGACGCGGGCGTGGAGTCGGGCTCGGTCATCGGTCCGGCGTGGGACTCCCTCCTCGCCAAGCTGATCGTCACCGGCGCCACCCGTGAGCAGGCCCTGCAGCGCGCGGCCCGCGCCCTGAACGAGTTCACCGTCGAGGGCATGGCCACGGCGATCCCCTTCCACCGCGCGGTGGTCAAGGACCCGGCGTTCGCCCCCGAACTGACCGGCAGCGCCGACCCGTTCACGGTTCACACCCGCTGGATCGAGACCGAGTTCGTCAACGACATCAAGCCGTTCGCGGCCCCCACGGACACCACCGAGGCCGACGACGACGCGGACCGCGAGACGATCGTCGTCGAGGTCGGCGGCAAGCGTCTGGAGGTCTCCCTCCCCGCCGCCCTCGGTATGACCCTGGCCCGCACCGGCCTCGCCGCGGGCGCCAAGCCCAAGCGCCGCGCCGCGAAGAAGTCCGGCCCCGTGGCCTCCGGCGACACCCTCGCCTCACCCATGCAGGGCACGATCGTCAAGGTCGCCGTCGAGGAGGGCCAGGAGGTCAAGGAAGGCGACCTGGTCGTCGTCCTGGAGGCCATGAAGATGGAACAGCCCCTCAACGCCCACCGCTCGGGCACCATCAAGGGCCTCAACGCGGAGGTCGGCGCCTCGATCACGTCCGGCGCCGCGATCTGCGAGATCAAGGACTGAGGCAACTCGAAGCAGACTCCGCCGCCCGTCCGAGAGAATCGCGGACGGGCGGCGCGTCCACGAGAACCGGGCGGCGCGTCCACGAGAACGTGCGGCTCGTTCACGAGAACACGGACGGGCTGCACGGACGATCGGCCCGAAGGGCCGTTCTCAGGGGCGCGGGGAACTGCGCGAGCAACCACACACAACCCGCACTCGCCCAACGACCTCACTCACCCGAACTCTTAGGCTGATGGCACCCCAGCGAACCCACAACCGCTGAAATCACCCCGCCATCCGAGAGCAGGTGACCCCTTTGGCACCCCCCCGCCCCATGCGAGCCGACGCCCGCCGGAACCACGAGCGGCTGCTCACGGAGGCGAGGCGGGTCTTCGCGGCCCAGGGAACGAACGCCTCACTGGAGGACATCGCCCGCCGCGCAGAAGTCGGCATCGGCACCCTCTACCGCCATTTCCCCAACCGCCAGGCGTTGTTGAGCGCGGTCTTCGAGGACGCGGTCGGCGATCTGCTGGCCCGTGCGCGGGAACACCAGCAGACGGCCGATCCCTGCACGGCTCTCATCTCCTGGCTGCGCGACATCATCACTCACGCGAGTGAATACCGAGGTCTGTCGCAAGCGCTGATGACAGTCTCGTACGCCGACTCCGCCACCACGGCGTCCGCCTCGGAGCTGGCCCGTTGCTGTGCCCCGATCCGGGACATGGGCGCGGCTCTCCTCGGCCGGGCCCAGCAGGCTCACGCCGTACGCGACGGCGTGTCCATCGGCGACCTGCTCCGGCTCACCCACGCCATCGCGCTGGCGGCCGAGGAAACCCCGGACGATCCGGAGCTGGCCGACCGCCTGCTGACCCTGACCGTGCACGGCCTGAAGCCGTGACCGGCTGTATCGATGGCGGCTCCGCCGCGCTGGGGTCCCCCCGCGCCGGGGGTACCTCCCAGGCCCTTGAAGCACTGGGGGAGCAGCCGAGCGTGGGGGAGCGACCAGCCACGATGCCGCCGAAGACAACCGACGGCCTGTCGCGGCCCCGCGGCGGAGCCACATAACGACACGGCCGGCGGAGCGCTCAGCGGCGGCGCAGATCGGCGACCCGCGCCGCCCGCTCCCTGTCCCGTTCCGCGGTGGTCGGCTGGTCGCCGAGGACCGTGGCGGTGCGCAGTTGCGGGGCGGAGCCGTGGACCTGGTTGCGGCGGGGCCCGGGGAGGGGGACGTCCCGGCGTGACTGACGCGCCGGGACGGGATCACCGCCCGTACCACCGCCCCCCGACGCCCCGGCCACCGAGATCTGCACACCCTGATCGGCGAGGGCCTGCAACTCGGTGACCGCGCGGTCGTCATGGCCGGGCGGGTCGTCGGTGACCAGCCGGGTGATCACATCGGTCGGCACCGTCTGGAACATGGTGTCGGTGCCGAGCTTGGTGTGATCGGCGAGGACGACGACTTCGGCGGCGGCCTGGACCAGCGCGCGGTCGACGGACGCCGACAGCATGTTGGACGTGGACAGCCCGCGCTCGGCGGTCAGTCCGCTCCCGGAGAGGAAGGCCTTGGAGACCCGCAGCCCCTGGAGGGACTGCTCGGCGCCGGAGCCGACGAGGGCGTAGTTGGAACCGCGCAGGGTGCCGCCGGTCATCACGACCTCCACACGGTTGGCATGGGCCAACGCCTGGGCCACCAGCAGGGAGTTGGTGACGACGGTCAGCCCGGGGACCCGCGCGAGCCGGCGTGCCAGCTCCTGCGTGGTGGTCCCGGCCCCGACCACGATGGCCTCGCCTTCTTCGACGAAGCCCGCGGCGAGATCGGCGATGGCCGTCTTCTCGGCGGTCGCGAGATGAGACTTTTGCGGAAAGCCGGACTCCCGCGTGAACCCGCCCGGCAATACCGCACCGCCGTGCCGGCGGTCGAGGAGTCCTTCTGCCTCCAGAGCGCGCACGTCCCGCCGTACGGTCACTTCGGAGGTCTGGACGACGCGGGCGAGCTCACGGAGCGACACGGCTCCATTGGCCCGCACCATTTCGAGGATCAATTGGCGACGTTCTGCAGCGAACACGAAACTGACAGTAACGCCAACGACCGTCTGCTTTCAGCAGTTTGCGCCGAATAACAGAAGTTGTTCGCACGGTGGGGCGAGAAGTGATATAGGGGCCATCCGGGACGGAAAGCGATCGGAACGACGACCGGAACGACGAAACGGGCCCGGACCGAAACCGACCCGGACCCGCCTCGTACCGTGCTCCACCTGGTCAGACGCCGCCACCCGACTTACGGGTGTGCAGCTGCCGTGCGACCTCGGCGATCGAGCCCGAAAGGGACGGGTACACGGTGAAGGCGTTCGCGATCTGCTCGACGGTCAGGTTGTTGTCGACCGCGATCGAGATGGGGTGGATGAGTTCCGAGGCACGCGGCGACACCACGACGCCACCCACCACGATCCCCGTGCCCGGCCGGCAGAAGATCTTGACGAAGCCGTCGCGGATGCCCTGCATCTTGGCGCGCGGGTTGCGCAGCAGCGGCAGCTTCACCCCGACGGCGTCGATGACGCCGGAGTCGAGGTCGGCCTGGGTGTAGCCGACGGTGGCGATCTCGGGGTCGGTGAAGACGTTGGAGGAGACGGTCTTCAGGTTCAGCGGGGCCACGGCGTCGCCCAGGAAGTGGTACATGGCGATGCGCCCCTGCATGGCGGCGACGGACGCCAGTGCGAACACCCCGGTGACGTCACCGGCGGCGTACACACCGGGAGCGGTGGTGCGGGACACCTTGTCGGTCCAGATGTGCCCGGAGTCCTTGAGCTTGACCCCGGCCTCCTCCAGCCCCATCCCGGCGCTGTTGGGAATGGCGCCGACGGCCATCAGACAGTGCGTACCGCTGATGACCCGGCCGTCGGCGAGGGTCACCTCGACCCGGTCGCCGACCCGCTTGGCGGACTGGGCTCGGGATCGCGCCATGACGTTCATGCCGCGCCGCCGGAACACCTCTTCCAGAACCGCGGCGGCGTCCGGGTCCTCGCCCGGCAGTACCCGGTCGCGGCTGGAGACGAGGGTGACGCGCGACCCGAGCGCCTGGTAGGCGCCGGCGAACTCGGCACCGGTCACACCCGACCCGACCACGATCAGCTCTTCCGGCAGCTCTTCGAGGTCGTACACCTGCGTCCAGTTGAGGATGCGCTCCCCGTCGGGCTGGGCGTCGGGCACCTCGCGCGGATGCCCGCCGGTGGCGATGAGCACGGCATCGGCGGTCAGGGTCTCCTCGGACCCGTCCGCGGCCCGCACGACAACCTTGCGCGACCCGTCCAGGTCCTGCATGCCCTCCAGCCGCCCGCGCCCGCGCATGACCCGCGCGCCGGCGCGCGTCACCGATGCGGTGATGTCATGCGACTGCGCCAGCGCGAGCCGCTTCACACGCCGGTTGACCTTGCCGAGGTCCACGCCCACGACACGCGCGGGCATGTCGATGTGCGGGGTGTCGTCGGCGACGATGATGCCCAGCTCCTCGTAGGAGGAGTCGAAGGTCGTCATCACCTCGGCGGTCGCGATGAGCGTCTTCGACGGCACGCAGTCGGTGAGCACCGACGCCCCGCCCAGACCGTCGCAGTCCACGACGGTCACCTCAGCCCCCAGCTGCGCGGCGACCAAAGCCGCCTCATACCCGCCGGGCCCGCCACCGATGATCACGATCCGAGTCACGTACTCCATTGTCCCGTATGGACGCGGTTGGGACAGAGCCGGGGTAAGGGATCGGCCCGCAGCGCCCTTTTCAGGGGGCGCAGCCCTTCCTGAAAGGGCCGCGGGGAACTGCGCGACCAGCCCCCACCGAACCCGCACCCGCCAACCAACCCAGTCCCCCCGAGCTATTAGGCGCCCGGCGAACCAGCGGAGCTACCCTGCTCCCCATGTCGCTCTACGCCGCCTACGCCGGCAACCTCGACGCCCGCCTGATGTCCCGCCGCGCCCCCCACTCCCCCCTGCGCGCGACCGGCTGGCTGAACGACTGGCGGCTCACCTTCGGCGGTGAACACATGGGCTGGGAGGGCGCCCTCGCCACGGTCGTCGAAGCCCCCGGCGCCCAGGTCTTCGTGGCCCTCTACGACATCGCCCCGATGGACGAGGACGCCATGGACCGCTGGGTCGGCGTCGGCCTGGACATCTACCGCCGGATGCGGCTGCGCGTACACACCCTCGACGGCAGCGAACCGGCCTGGGTCTACGTCCTCAACGGCTACGAGGGCGGCCTGCCGTCGGCCCGCTACCTCGGCGAGATCGCCGACGCAGCCGAATCGGCGGGGGCTCCACACGATTACGTGATGGAGCTGCGCAAGCGGCCTTGTTGAGGGTGCCTGACCCTAGACTTGGCCGGGACTGACGCACAAACGGGAGAGCGCGATGACCGGCAGGAATGCGTACACCGTCTACTACACCGAGCAGGCAGCGGCAGCGCGGGACCGACTCGACGAACAACAGCGCGCCGCGTTCGACAAGGGCATCATGATGCTCGCCCAGGACCCGTTCCCCG
The DNA here is from genome assembly GCF_053592555.1 of Streptomyces sp. NPDC002643. NCBI lineage: Bacteria > Bacillati > Actinomycetota > Actinomycetes > Kitasatosporales > Streptomycetaceae > Streptomyces > Streptomyces sp. NPDC002643. The sequence goes on along the minus strand of NZ_JBSFVY010000027.1, from coordinate 6,621 downwards.
ACCTGTCCCGGCCCATAAGCTCCACCGGAGACGACCGGACGATCCGGCTGACGCAGAACATCCTCATCGAGTACACGGTCAGCGTGGGCCGCCTACTGATCTTCATTGTCGAGGTCTTCAACGACAAGGACATCTTCGTTCCGGGCGAGTGACCACCCGGCCGCCGCACGCGGCCTTCGGTTGGAAACGACAAGACAACGATCCCGATCCCGTACACCTGGGCATCTACGCGCGTAGGCCAGGACCGGATACCCTCGTCGCGTGAACGCATCTCTTCTTCCGGACGACATCCAGGGCGACCCGTACGCCGCCGCCGACGCCGCCGCCGCGCGCCTGCGTGAGCTCACGGGCGCCGAGACCCACGACGTCGCCCTCGTGATGGGCTCCGGCTGGGCCCCGGCCGTGGACGCGCTCGGCGCTCCCGAGGCCGAGTTCCAGGTCACCGAGCTGCCCGGATTCCCGCCGCCGGCGGTCGAGGGCCACGGTGGCAAGATCCGCTCGTACAAGATCGGTGACAAGCGCGCGCTCGTCTTCCTGGGCCGTACGCACTACTACGAGGGCCGCGGGGTGGCCGCCGTGGCGCACGGTGTGCGGACGGCCGTCGCCGCCGGGGTCAAGACGGTGGTCCTCACCAACGGCTGCGGTGGTGTCCGCGAGGGTATGCGCCCCGGTCAGCCGGTGCTGATCAGCGACCACATCAACCTCACGGCGACGTCCCCGATCGTCGGCGCGAACTTCGTCGACCTCACCGACCTCTACTCCCCGAGGCTGCGCGCGCTCTGCAAGGAGATCGACGCCACCCTGGAGGAGGGCGTCTACGCGCAGTTCACGGGCCCGCACTACGAGACCCCGGCGGAGATCCGGATGGCCAGGGTCATCGGCGCGGACCTGGTCGGCATGTCCACGGTCCTGGAAGCCATCGCCGCACGCGAGGCGGGCGCCGAGGTCCTCGGCATCTCCCTCGTCACCAACCTGGCGGCAGGCATGTCGGGCGAGCCCCTCAACCACGAGGAGGTCCTCCAGGCGGGCCGCGACTCGGCGACCCGCATGGGCGCACTGCTGACCCAGGTACTGAACCGGCTGTAGCGCGCAAGGGTTGGGTGCGTTGTCGGGTGCGGGTCCGGCGGGGGCTGGTCGCGCCCACGCGGCGGAGACGCATATGTCACGGCCCTGCGGCCCGATGATCACAGGGCCGCAGGCCCGTGCTCTTAAGGGGCGCGGGGAACTGCGCGAGCAACCACACACAACCCGCACCCGCCAACCAACCCACACCACCCGAGCCATCAGGCGCCAGGGGGTCAAAGGGGCACAGCCCCTGGATGGGGGTCCCCCCGCTCGCGCGAAGCCGAGAGTGGGGGAGCTACGGGTAGGGGCGGCGGGGGCGAGGACAATCCAACGCACACACGAACAAGGAACGAGAGGTTGACCCCCGTGCACGACGACCTGATCGCCCGCGCCAAGGCGTGGCTGGCCGAGGACCCCGACCCGGACACCCGACACGAACTCGGCAGGCTGATCGACGCGGCGGACACGGCGGAGCTGACCGCACGCTTCTCCGGCACCCTCCAGTTCGGCACCGCAGGCCTCCGAGGCGAACTCGGCGCCGGCCCCATGCGCATGAACCGCTCGGTCGTCATCCGCGCCGCCGCCGGCCTCGCCGCGTACCTCACGAAGCAGGGCGCCACCCAGGGCGCCAACGGCCCCGGCCTCGTCGTCATCGGCTACGACGCCCGCCACAAGTCCGCCGACTTCGCCCTGGACACGGCGGCGGTCATGACCGGCGCCGGCCTGCGCGCGGCCCTCCTCCCCCACCCCCTGCCGACCCCGGTGCTGGCCTTCGCCATAAGGCACCTCGGCGCGGTAGCCGGCGTGGAGGTCACCGCCAGCCACAACCCGCCCCGCGACAACGGCTACAAGGTCTACCTCGGCGACGGCTCCCAGATCGTGCCCCCGGCCGACGCCGGGATCGCGGCGGAGATCGAAGCCGTACGGTCCCTGAACGACGTCCCGCGCCCGACGTCCGGCTGGGAGATCCTCGACGACTCCGTCCTCGACGCCTACCTCACCCGCACGGACGCGGTGCTCGCGCCCGACTCCCCCCGAACCGCCCGCACGGTCTACACGGCCATGCACGGCGTCGGCAAGGACACCCTCCTCGCGGCCTTCGCCCGAGCCGGTTTCCCCACGCCCGTCCTGGTCGCCGAACAGGCCGAGCCGGACCCGGAGTTCCCGACCGTAGCCTTCCCCAACCCGGAGGAGCCCGGCGCGATGGACCTGGCCTTCGCCAAGGCCCGCGACGTCGACCCCGATCTGATCATCGCCAACGACCCCGACGCCGACCGCTGTGCCGTGGCCGTCAAGGGCGGCGATCAGGGTGGGGCCTGGCGCATGCTCCGCGGCGACGAGGTCGGCGCCCTCCTCGCCACCCACCTGGTGTCCCGTGGAGCGCGGGGCACCTTCGCCGAGTCGATCGTCTCCTCCTCCCTCCTCGGCCGGATCGCCGAGAAGGCCGGACTCCCCTACGAGGAGACCCTCACCGGCTTCAAGTGGATCGCCCGGGTCGAGGGCCTGCGCTACGGCTACGAGGAGGCCCTCGGCTACTGCGTCGACCCCGAGGGCGTACGGGACAAGGACGGCATCACCGCCGCCCTGCTCATCACCGAACTGGCCTCGCGCCTGAAGGAGGAGGGCCGCACCCTGCTGGACCTCCTCGACGACCTCGCCGTGGAACACGGCCTGCACGCCACCGACCAGCTCTCCGTCCGCGTCCAGGACCTGTCGGTCATCGCCGCCGCCATGCGCCGCCTGAGGGAGCGGCCCCCGACCTCACTCGCCGGGCTCGCCATCACCCGCGCCGAGGACCTCACCCGGGGCACGGACAAGCTCCCGCCCACCGACGGCCTGCGCTACACCCTCGACGGCGCCCGCGTCATCGTCCGCCCCAGCGGCACCGAGCCCAAGCTCAAGTGCTACCTGGAGGTCGTGGTCCCGGTCCCCACCCGTGCCGACCTTCCCGAGGCCCGCACCAAGGCGACGGCCCTCCTGACGACGATCAAGCACGACCTGTCGGCAGCGGCCGGAATCTGACCCCGGGCCTCGGAGGCCCCGAGACCCCCACCACCAAGCCCCCGCAGAATTCACGAGCCCCGGCCGGATCGGTCATACCGGCCGGGGCTTTCGCGCCCCGTAAGTAACTCCGCGCCGCACGCGCACGCCCCCGCGCCCGAACGACCAACACCTGTAGGCCCACGGTTGTTGACCTACGTTCGGTTGGCCTACAGGCGTTGGCCTACAGGCGTTGGCCCACGTTCATTGGGCTACGGCCGTTGACCCACAGTCGCTGGCCCACAGCCGCTGGCCCACAGTCGTTGGCCCACACCCATTGGCCTACGGCCGTTGCCCCACACCCATAGACCTACGGCACCAACACCAGGGCCACCACCCACACCACAGCCAGCAACAACCCCAGCGGCCACAGGGCCCGGCCCCGTTCGTGTTCGCCGCTGGTCTCGGTGGGCCGGAGCGCCGGGTCCTTCCACATCGCACCGATCTCGGCGGCCACCTTCTCGTACGGGTGGATCAGGCCGAGGCGTCGTTCCAGCCGGGCCCACCTCGGGGAGTACGCGGTCCACGCGCCGCCGAATCGCGCACGGCGGCTGTCGATCTTCAGTTCGCCGCCCTCGACCTTCACGCTCATGAGGTGGTCCCAGGCGATGTGCCGGGGCTTGAGGGTGCCGTTGAACCACAGGCCCTCCCGGTCGGCGGTGACGCGCCAGGCAGCCATGCCGGGCAGCATGACGGCGCTGATGAGCCCGATGACGGCACCCGGGACGTACCTCCAGCCGCCGCCCTCGCCGAGCACCAGCAGGGCCGCCCACAGCATCCCGAACAGGCAGACGGACCAGTCCAGCCATCCGGCCCGCCAGCGTCGTACGGCTCCGGAGCCCAGGCGCTCGGCGGTCACGGCGGCGGCTGCCGCACGGCGGTCCGCGAGGGCGATGTTCCGCCGAGTCCGCGCCTTCTCCTCACGGACACGAACCCGGACGGCACGCTCGGACAGCGCCCGCACCGGCCCGACGGAGGACTCCACGACGGTCTCGTCGTCGTTCTCCTCGCCCTCGCCCTTGCCCTCGCCCTCGTCCTCATCCTCGTCCGCGTCCTCGGGGGCGCTGACGATCACGATCTCGCCGCCGTCGTACGGGGCCCCGTACAGCACGGCCTCGCGCAGGGGACCGGGCTGGTCGGTGTCGCCGCAGTCGTTCTGGAGGGAGTCGAGGAGTACGTCCATCTCCTGCTCGCCGAGCCGACCCCCCTCCACCTCCCCACCGTCGTCCCCGTCCTCCTCGTCGTCGTCCTCGTCGTCGCCGTACCACTCCTCGGTGGAGACGGTGAGGAGGGGCCGTAGCGCGGCCACGTCATCGGCGGCGAAGACCTCGACGTCACCGTTGGCGGCGTCGCGCACGAGGACGCGCAGGACGGGTACGGGGGCGCGGCGGAGGGCAGCGGCGCGGCGGCGGCCCAGCAGACCGGAGAGCAGCGACGTACAGCCCCAGCCGACCACGAACCATCCCACGAGCGTCGCCTCCCGCCGGTCGGAGCCGGTCTCCCAGCCCGAGGCGAGCGCGATGAGCCCGGCGCCTACGACGGCGAGGCCGAGCCCGAGCAGCAGCAGGAACCGCCCGCGCCGCAGCGGCCCGAGCCCGGCCGGGACGGGGGCGGTGACCTTCCCGGCGGCGGCCATCGCCCAACGGCGCTGCATGCGCCCGGCGCTCAGGCGGAACTCGGCCACGGCCCAGGTGGTGGTGATGGCGAGGAAGCCCACGACGGTCGCCGGGTCATGTGAGCCGCCGTACCAGACGAGGAGGAGGGTGAGCAGGGGTGCCGAGATCCTCACGATCTCGGGGCGCGCGAGCATCCACACCAGTTGGAGGGGGAGGAGCGCGGCGAGAGCGGGCGGCACGTCCCTGGAGTTCGCCAGCCAGAACCCGGCTATGAGTCCGACCAGGGCCACGGCGAGCAGATGCAGCGAACGCGGTCGCACCGGCACCCACGCCGGCGCGTGCGCCCCCGTCCACAGCCGTACGTGCTCCCCGTTCCAGTCGGGACAGCCCTCGGGCACGGCCGACGCGGGCAGTCGCCGGGGCGACTGCGGGCGGGCCTGTGGATCGGTCGGGTCGGTTGGGTCGGTCTTCGTACTCATCGTTCTCTGGACACTCCGGCCGCCATCGGGGTTGCGCTCCACGCACGATCCCACGCGATCCAAGCGCACGAACCTGTGGGGGTACGGCGCACCGGCGCCGCCCCGCTCCAACTCACCCTGAGTGAAAGGGCGTTGGATTGCCGCCCTCTCCCCGGATGTTCACCCGCCTCAACCGACCGCCCACAGAACGGCGAGCAGCAGCGCCCCCGCCACCGCCGGCCCGATGACCTCCCAGGCCCAGCGCACACTGGTCTCCCCCTGAGACCCCGGAGCCTTGGCCCGGGCCTCACACAGCACCCTCAGATCAGCCATGACCTGATCGGTCTCGGCCCGCACGGGCTGCTCGACCAGGGCGGTACGACCACTGCTGTCGCCCTGCGCAGTCGTACGGGCCTGCCGCCGGGCGGCCTTCTTACGGGCCCGCAACGAGACAGGGATCGCCCACAGCTGGTACTTGGTGCCCTCCTGATCGACAACCTCGTTCGTGTACCCGGACCGCAACGACACCACGGTGGCCCAGGGCAACTCGATCACCCGGAACGGATTGCGCACCCGCAGCCGATCGTCATTCGCGAACACGGCGGGCCGCACCGAGAAAGCGGCCACCACAGGCACGGCGAACAACAACGCCGCCAACGCCAACCAGGGCGTCCGCCCGTCCCCCGCCACAATGGCGTCCCCACCGAGCCACCCGAACAACGCGAGCAGCAACACGCCCCCCACGAGCCCGCCGGGCGACCGATACACCCGATCCTTGTAGACGGGCTTGACCGAAACGGACGCCTGCGGCGCGGAAGCCGTCTCCTGGGAATCCATGGCGGAAGAGCCCGCCTCCGACGCCTTCGGGTTCTCCGAGGCCGCAGAGGAGGCAGCCGCCGACCGCTTCCGATCCTTCGACTCGGGCGACGTGTGGTCCGGGTTACTCATACTCCCGATTCTCCCCGACCCACCAGAAACCACGACGGCGGGATGCCCCCACGCCCGGAAGGAACCGGTCCACCACGAAGGACCACCGCGACGGCGGGGCAGCACCCAACGAACGGCAAGGACCGGACCGACGCAAACGACCACCACAACGGCGAGACGGCACCCCACGACCGATAGAGGCCGGAGGGTCGGCGTGAAGGACCACCAAGACGGCGGGTCAGCCGCGTACGTACGGAAGGCGCCCCCACCACAACGGCGGGTCAGCCGCGTACGAACGGAAGGCGCCCCCACCACAACGGCGGGTCAGCCGCGTACAGACGGAAGGCGCCCCCACCACAACGGCGGGTCAGCCGCGTACAGACGGAAGGCGCCCCCACCACAACGGCGGGTCAGCCGCCCACGGACGGAAGGGGCCGGGCCGGTGTGTCATATGTCCGTCGCGTACAGCCGGCTCAGCAAAGTTCACGCCATCCAACCCCCGAGCAGTACGTCCG
>NZ_JBSFVY010000026.1:0-139709 GCF_053592555.1 Streptomyces sp. NPDC002643 | reverse complement strand
CGGGCGAGTAGACCTTCATCACCATAAGAGATCCCTCCTCCCCGGCCCCTACCGGGGCCGGGCTCAGAGGTGTCCACCACCCGGGGACAGGTCCCGTCGCGAGTCACGCGCTCACCGCGCTGACACGGTTTGCCTGGTCCATACCGGAGTTGCATCGCATCGAGCTCTACATAGAGCCATGGAATATGGCTTCCTTGCGCACGGCTGAACTCGCAGGATTTGAGCGCGAGGGGCTGCTTCGAAGCCATCAGGAGATCGGCGGCAAGCGCGTGGACATGCTCGTGTATGCCGAGATCAGGCCGGCAACGTGACCGGATAACAAGTTGGCCCGGAGGCCCAGGACGTACTGGGCAGGCACGGTGGCGCCGTCTCGCGACACTGTGGTGTACAGCGTGCTGTGCACGTTCCCGCGTACCGAGCGGTGCACGTTGAAAGGAACGCTGACACTGACCCGTGCCGGCACCATCGCACCCGGATCAACCGGCGGCTTTTTGTTCGGCTCGGGCGCGGGTGGTGGCGAGGCGGTAGGAGTCGGTGCCGGTTTCGATGATGTTGCCGCCGAAGGTGAGGCGGTCGACGATGGCTGCGCAGAGGCGGGGTCGGCGAGGGTCTTGGTCCAGCCGGGGAAGGATTCGTTGGAGGCGATGGCGACGCTGTTCTTCTCTTCGCGTTCGGTGAGGACCTGGAAGAGGAGTTCGGCGCCGCGGCGGTCGAGTTCCATGTAGCCGAGTTCGTCGATGCACAAAAGATCAACGCGGCCGTAGCGAGCGATGGTCTTGGTAGCTGCTTCTCGTCGGCGGCCTCCACCAGCTCGTTGACCAGCTTGGTGGCCAGGACGTACTTGGCTCGGAAGCCGGCCATCGCGGCCTCTGTGCCGAGCGCGATCAGCAGGTGCGACTTTCCGGTGCCTGAGTCTCCGATCAGCCAAGGTTGTCGTAGCGGACCTTCCCGGTCGGCACTCCGCCCAGCACGTGGAGAGCGTGGACGTGGCCCTCGAAGAACGCTTCCTGCCCTGCCGAGGCAAAGATGCGGTGGACGGCCTTGCCCGAGTACGACAGCCGGAACGCGAACAGGTAGCAGGTCACCAGCTCGCCAGCGAGCTTCACCGCGACGTCTCCGAAGTCGACCTCGGCCTCGGCACCGGGCTTGTGGGTCTGCGGAACGAACGCATCCACCATCCCCTTCCCGGCCTGGCGACAGTTCTCCTCGCGGCGGGCAGCGACGTATCCGCAGACCATCTGATAGGAGATGTCGATGGCGTCGTGCTCGTCCAGCAGCCGCTCGTAGATCCGCTTGACCGTGTGCCGCTGCTTGCGCGGTGCGGTCAGATCCGCCTTCAGCATGACGTCGATCAGCGGCTTGTACGGGTCGAGCCGCGTCGCCCGTGGTCGCATCTTCTTCCGCGGCTCCGGCAAGGCAGACACCAGGGCCTTCTGCACGGTTTCGTAACCGACGCCGTACTTCCGCATGAGCGCGATCACCGACATGCCCGTCCTGGCGTCACGGCGGATCGCCGCGTACAGATTGACCTTGGACTTCGGCAGCACCCGGGCCCCCTCGTCGTGCAGAGCACAACCATGGTCCCGAAGCAAGCACCGAAGCGTTCTCAGAACTCAGCGACATCACTCTCCCGTGCAACAGAGTGTTCTCACCGCTGAGCGACAGACGCTCTCGAACCTCACCTACAAAGCCACCGTGGTCGGCGCGTACCAGCGCGTAGTCGCAGGTGATGGCTTCTTCCAGGACGAACGTCTTGCCGTTGAAGGAGGGCGTCTCCTTGGGTGGTGAGGCAGTTGTGATGCCTCCGGCCCCGTCGTGGCGCCAGGGCAGCCCGCCGTTGGCTATCTGCGTGCCGGCGCCGCGCATCACACCCAGACCCGCGTCGTCGACGCCGCAGTCGTTGGAGACGACGTGCAGTTCGCCGGCGCCTTGGCGTGCACGGCGCCGATGAGGGTTTCGGGGATGCCGCACAGCGCGGACCCTCCGACGGCCAGTGAGGCTCCGTCAGGAATGTCGGCGACAGCCGGCTCGGCGGTCTCGATCACCTTGTCCACGGCTGTCGTGGTCCTTCCTGAAGAGCCTTCGCCCCGAGCGTGCCAGGGCGAAGGCTCGTGGGTGCGTCGGTGGGGCTCAGCCCGTAGGGGCGGTGGAGTGCTCCGCGTCCGGTATCTGACCGTCGAGGGCCCGGCGCCACTGGTGGACGATGCCTGCGAGGATCGCGATGGTGGTGACCAGCAGGGTGAGGAAGAGCGAACGGCTGGTCGAGGCGTTCATCGCCATGCCGCCGATGATGGCCAGCAGTGCCGCCAGGACGAGCAGGTTCAGGTAGGGGAAGCACCACATGCGCAGGGTGAGAAGCTGTGGCGACTCCCGCTCGATGCGGGTGCGGGCGCGCAGGTGGGTCACGGTGATGGCCACGTAGATGACGACCGCGACCGATCCGGAGGAGTCCAGGAGGAACTCGAAGACGCTGGTGGTCGGCAGGAAGTAGTTGGCCACGACGGTGGCCAGTCCGACGCTGGAGGCCAGCAGGACGCTGGCGACAGGCAGCCGTTGGAGAGGGTGCGGCCGAACACCTTGGGTGCTTCACCGCGCCGGGCGAGGCTGTGGATCATGCGCGAGGAGGAGTACAGGCCGGCGTTGAGGCAGGACAGTACGGCGGTCAGGACGATGAAGTTCATGACAGGGGCGGCGTAGGGGATGTCCAGGTGTTCCAGCACGGCCACGAACGGGCTCTTGGTGACGGCTGCCGAGTTCCAGGGCAGGAGGGTGACCACGATGGCGATGGCACCGATGTAGAAGAGCAGGATGCGGCACACGACACTGCGCATGCTGGCGCGGACGGCCTCGGCGGGGTGCTTGGCCTCGCCGGCGGCTATGGTGACGGCCTCGGTGCCGAAGTGGAGAAGAACAGCGCCAAGGATGCCTGGAACACCGGCAGCCAGCCGTAGGGGGCGAATCCGCCGTGCCCGGTCAGGTTGTCCAAGCCCGGCGAATCGCTGGAAGGCGCGGCGCCGAGGATGGCGGCGAGTCCGATGAGCAGGAAGGCCACGATGGCAGCCACCTTGATCATGGCGAACCAGAACTCGAAGCACCCGAAGGACTCCACGCAGGAGAAGTTGACGGCCCTGAGGGCCGCCATGATGACCAGTGCGGCGAGCCAGGTCGGAACCTCGGGGAGCAGTTGGTTGGCGATGGACGCCCCGGCGATGGCTTCGAAGCCGATGACAACGCACCATTGGTAGGCGTAGAGCCAGCCCACCGACAGGTCGGCCCACCGGCCGAGTTCGCGGCCCGCGTAGCTGGAGAACGAGCCCGTTTCCGGGCTGGGCGACCGACATCTCGGCGAGCATGCGCATCACCAGGACGACCAGCGCGCCGATGAGCGTGTAAGCGATCAGCACCGCGGGGCCGGCCAGATGGATCGCCTTGCCGCTGCCGACGAAGAGGCCCGCGCCGATGACGCCGCCGATGACGATCGTCGTCAGTTGCCGGTTGGCCAGCGCGCCGCGCAGGTGCACGGAGCCACTGCCACCAGGGGGTGTGCTCATGAGGGGCCTCCTGGGCCGAAATGCGGATGAGGAGTGCGTGCAGATCAGCCGCTGCGCAATGAAACTTGCATGACTTAGTGCGCACGCAAATCTGCCATACGTCAAGGGTTTGAATCGAGGTTCAGTTGTGCCGTCTTGCGCAATCGCGGACCCTGACGACATCCCCTCAGGTGCACCTTTACCAGCAAGGATGAAGAGAGAACAAGCACACTTGCATTTCATACCAACAACGCAATAGCGTGTGCCTCCCCAGAGGCGAAGACCACACCTACGACGCCCTCGCGATGGCCTCAGGACCCGCCACCACGCCATTCAGCACGCCCCGCCTCCGGTGGCGAAGCGCCAGGGCCTTGGGCCAGTCCGGGCAGCGGCGCGTGAACCGAGCGGGGCCCGCCGAAGCGACCGCCCCTTGCGTGCAAGTTTAACTGCACTGCAATATGTAGCAGCAAGTAAACTTGCACAGAACGAAGGTGCGCGTCCTACCGGGACCGCGTGCCTGACGGAAGGTGCGGCATGGGCGCTCACGTGCGGGAGCAGGAGTTCGCGGGACTGCGGTGGCTGGTGGCCGGCGGAGAGCGGGAAGAGGACTTCGCGATGCTCGGACAGGCCGCCAGATCCGAGATCCGCACAGTCCACCAGGAGCTTCCCGAAGCGGAGCCACTGCACAAGTGAGCTCGGACCGAGTTGGACAGTGCGCACCTGAGGCGCCTGGTACACGAGACGCGGCGCAGCTGTCCCACCCAGGTTCGGGAGCTGCAGGCACTGGCACAGGGAGCGGGCCTGCAGTCTTTTGATGCCGGCCAACCTCCGAGGCGATCTGGGCACCGATGACGGCACAGGCTGCACCGATCTGGGATGGCGACGCTCGCGCTCGTACGTCGCACACAACAAGGACGGGGCCCCGGCGCTGGAGGGCCGGCTGATGCTGCTGACGCTGCTCATCGACGCGACGCCCCCGTGACCACCCAGTGGTATCCAGGTTTTCTCCCGGCCAACACGTACACCGCCACTGGGCACGGGCCGGTGTGGGGCATCAACCACATCCAGGCCACACGTCCCGCTCTCGCGGCCGGCCGTCGCTTCGTCGCCCGAGCACTACACAGCAGGCCCCCGATCTGGAGGCCGTCGTACACCTCCTCCGCACCGTCCCCTCCGCCGGCGGCTTCGCCTACACGATCGGAGAGCGCGAGAGCGGTCGGGTCGTCGTGGTCGAGGCCGTCGCGGGACGGACAGCGGTGGTCGAGGCCCAGCCCGCCCATCCTCTCCAGTGGCACACCAACCACCTGCGCCACCACCCCCTGCCGCTGGACGTACCGGGCACGCAGCCGTCCTCAGGTGTCGGCAGCCTCGGGCAGCGGGCCGCCGGCAGTCTGGGAGGGTACGAGGAGAGCCAAGCCCGCGGCAAAGTCCTCGCCGGACTGGATGTGCCGGAGCGGGAGCCGTCCGTCGACTGATTCCTGGACGCGCTGACCTCGGCCCCTTTGCCCCGCGGTGTCTACCGCACGGCCGCCGGCTCCGACCCGCTGATGACCCTGTGCACCACCGTCACCGACCTCGACGCGGACAGCATCACCCTGCGCATTCCCGGTCGCCCGTCCGCCACACTGCCGTTGTCCGCTTACGTGCGCGGCAACGCCGACGCACGGTGACCCTCACGGTTGTCTCCCGTCACCGGGAGACAACCGTTGGTATGGCCTCTCCACCGCGGCCTTCGCCGCAGACCTACGACGAACTCCTTTCCGTCCTGCACCGGCGCGGGGACTCCCTGACCCGTGCACAGCGCCTCCTGGCCGACCGGGTGATGGCCGACCCCGAGGGTGTGGCCTTCATGACGGTCTCGGAGCTCGCTGCCGCCGTCGGCGTGAACGAGGCCACCGTCGTCCGGTTCGCCACGAGCCTGGGCCTGGACGGCTACCCGGTCTGACCCGGCTGTGCCGCGAACGGCTGCGCGAGCAGGCCCAGCTGCTGCGCCGCTACAACCATCTCCAGCAGCTCACCGCCGAGGGGGGCGGCCCGCTGCAGCGTGCCGTCGCACTCGACCAGGCCGACATCGCCCGCACCTTCGCGCGCATAGACCCCGAAGACTGGCAGTCCGACGTCAAGGCCCTTGCCAACAGCCCTCGTGTCCACGTGATGGGACTGCGTAAGTGCTATGGCCCTGGCTACCTGCTGGGCTATCTCCTCGCATGCTCCGCGAAGAGGTACACACCGTCACGGGCGCCTCCGGCAGCCTCACCGACGAACTGCGCCGCGTCCGGGAGGGCGACTGCTTCGTGGCGATCTCCGTCCACCGCTACAGCGCCGAGACCGTCAAGGCCGCCGCCTGGGCCCGCTCCCGCGGCGCCTGGTGTCTCGCGCTGACCGACAACCCGTCTTCGCCTCTGGCCACCACCGCCGATCAGGCGTTCTACATCGACGCCGCCGGACCGTTCGTACTGAGGCCTTGACCGCCTTCACCTCCCTCGTCCAGGCGCTGGCCACAGGTGTGGCCCAAGCCCGCGGCCACGAGGCCCGCTCCACCCTGCTCCGGGAAGAGGAGCTGCTTGAGACGTTCTCCGTCTACGAGGCCCGACAGGAAGGAAAACGCGGAAGGGGGACAGCGTATGCCGTCCCCCTTCCGCGTCCCGCAGTGTCAGCGCTCAGCCGTGCCGCGTCAGGCCCTTCAGCGCGCCACGCAGGTGCTCCAGCGAGGAGGCTATCCACGGCAGCGACACCGGGTCGTCGCTGTCCAGCGCCTTCCAGCGCTCAGCGGCGGACTCCCCGTACAGCAGGCTGGTCGCCACCCGCACGCGCAGACCGTCCGGGGTGTCGCCGAACGCCTCACCGGCCAGCACGCCCACGCCGTGGCGCTCCAGCAGCGCATCGGCCAGCGACACTCCGCCGTCGATGCCCTGACCGGCCAGGACCGGCCGCAGCGGCTCGAAGTCGGGATACAGGTAGAAGCCTGCCTCTGGCCGGCGGCACACGGCGCCGGCGGCGATGAATTCGGCATGTACCGCCTGCGCCACGGCGGCATGCAGACGCCGCGACCGCGCGATGCGCGTCACCAGCTCGGGCGGGTCCTGCAGCACATGAGCGGCCACCGCCTGCATGGGCGCGGCCAGGCTCGACCAGATCTCACTGGCCACCCCGACCAGATCGTCCATCAGACCCTGCCCCCAGGCGCCCTGCGGCACTCGGGCCATGCCGATGCGCCAGCCGCCGAGTGCCATCGACTTGCTCAGACCAGTGGTCACCACCGTGCGCTGGGGCAGGAAATCCGTGGCGCTGGGCGCCCGCCCGTCATGGACCAAGTCGGCGTAGATCTCGTCCGCGATCACCGCGAGCCCCCACTTCTCGGCGATCGCGCAGACCTCCCGCACATGGTCCTCTCGCGCCACTGTGCCGGTCGGATTGTCAGGCACGGTCAGCACGAGAATCCCCGGCCGGGCACCGGTCGCCCGCGCCGCTTCCAGCGCCTGCTCCAGCAGCCGCGGCTCCGGCACGCCGCCGGCCTCGGCCGGTATGGGAACGTCGATCGTCCGCTTCGCCGCCAGCGACGCCTGGGCCGCGTAGCTCACCCACGACGGGCAAGGCAGTACGACATCCCCGGGCAGCGCCAGCATCAGAGCGAAGAGCAGCGGCTTGCTGCCCGGCGCGAACAGCACCTGGTCCGGCTCCGTGTTCAGACCCCGGCGCGAGAACCAGCCGGCCGCAGCCTCCCGAGCCTCCACCGACCCGACCACAGGGCCGTAACTGTTGCGTCCGACCGCCCCGGCCAGCACCGCAGCCACCGAATCCGGCACCGGCAGACCTGCCTCGCCGAAACCCAGATGCAGCACCGTCTGACCTGCGGCCCGACGGGCCGCCAGTGTCTCGTTGATCGCCAAGGTCGCCGAATGCATCGTCACGGCGCCCACACTCCTCACTAGATCGACAGAGCAAGGCAATTTCTTCTGCGGCGGACAGGGTATGTGCAAATTAATTTGCATACAAGCGAGGGTGCCCCGCCGAGTGCCGGTCCGTCCCGCAGTCCATCCACCACGTGGTCCACGCCCGCGAGTCAGCTCACGACCTCCGTCCCGCCTTGAGGTAGACGAGGACCTTGCTGCGCTGGGGCGGGCACACACAGGCGAGGTTCCGCAGGCGCTGATACGCCCGGTACCGCGGACCAGGTCGATCGACCGCCGGTGCTCACGCACGGCATGCGCGTCGTAGCGCGTGAAGTCGCCGGCGATGCAGATCGGGCTCGGGCCGCTCCACGCAACCTGGGACGCGGCCGTTCGAGGGTGGCATTCGGGCCGCATGGCATGGGCTGCGATCGGCGCCGGCGAGGAGCATCGCTACATCCGTTACGCCTGCCCCTCACCGTGCGGTGTCGGCCTCATCGTCGCTGAAACGGTGCTCCATGCAGGACCGGACCAGCCGGTAGAGCGGCTGTGCCGGGTGGTCGTGCCTCGTGGCCAGTCGGCCCGCCTCTGCGACGGTGCGCAGGTCGTCCGGCTGCCAGGCGGCCTGCGGGCTGTCCGCCAGCATCCCGACGGCCTGGTATTCGCCCACGGCGATGTCCGCGTACCCGTCCCCGCCGATCGCGTGGCAGGTCGCGCCCGCCGAGCCGAACAGCACGGTCGCCTCCTTGCCGGTCAGCTCGCCGCCGGCCTTCACCGGACCGAGTCTCGTTCCCTTCACGTAGTGGACGTTCGCGGCGCCCGACGCGGCCGACTTGTAGCAGATCTCGTTTCGCGCCCGGAGCCACGTCACGTCCCACCCGCCCGGGCGCATGGATCTGGTGACGTCGGCCCCCTCATCCCAGTAGGACCGTTCGAGGAAGCGGGTCATGTTCCACAGCTCGATCCCCGAGCTGTCGGCCACGACGAGATGGTCCGCGCCGCGCAGGCATATCCCGTGCCAGCTCGCCGGTCGGTTGAGGCGGCCGATCAGCGGAATGGTGTACTGAGTCCGTTTCTCCCCGTCCAGCAGGACACCGTAGTGGTCGCGCATCACGGCGATCCGCCCGCTGTGCTGATCGACGGTGATCGAGGCGACCGTGGATGAGTAACCGGATGGGTAATCGGTCCATTGACCGGTGAACTGGTCGCCGTACCGGGCGGTGGTGACTTCCCTGCCGGTGCTGTCGTGGAACCCGACCACGTTGCCGAGGCGGGCGGTGACAAGGCCGTCCCGGAAGGCGGCCATCGCGATGGCACCGTGGTCGGCGGTGTGCTCGTCGTGGTGGGTGAGTTCCATGGGCCGCCCGTCTTCCGGGCAGTGGTACAGCCACGCTTCCTGAGAGGGCCTTGAGTGGCGGACGGTGAACGCGGTGAGCGTGCCGCCGGAGTAGGCGAGGAAGGCTTCGTTCCAGATGGTGGCGGCGTGCCGGGTCAGGAGTGCCCCATCGGGCAGGGAGTGGATGCTGATCGTGCCCGGGCTCGGCGCCTCGGGCCAGACGGTGTTGCCGGCAGGGCGGCTGTCGTGCGTCCACAGCGCCGCCCGCCGTCCGTCGTCGCTCAGCGCGCCCGCCCGTACCTTGCCCGGTGTCTCCAGGTGGACCACCTGGCTCTGGTCCATCGCCTTGCGCGCCTGCCGGATGTCCGCGGGGCTGATCTCGGCGAGGAGGCCGAACAGTTCGCGGTCCCGCTGGGCCGCCGGACGCCACTGCGGGTCCACGAGCCGCACCGCCCGCGCCGCGTTGGCGACCGGCAGATCCAGCGCCAGCCGCCACAGTGCGGCCCAGTCCCGGCGGTCGCGAAGCAGACCCATGAGGTACTTGCGCTCCGCAGCCGTGATCTTCGCGATCTGCTGCCCTTCGCCGGCCACCACGCGCACCACGTCCGCAACGGCGTCGCGCTCCATGGCCTTCTGTAACGCGGCCCGCCCGTTCGAAGTGGCGTCCTGATAGGCGGCGGCGAGCAGCGTCCCGTCCGGGTCCACCGCCTGCCGCCGCTCCGCTTGCCCGGTCAGGGCGAAGAAGCACGCCTGGCCCATCGGGTCTTCGGGTGTCACGCCGTGCCGGGCCAGGTAGTCGAGTTCGTCGGCGGGCATCTCCGAGATGCGGTATCCGGACACGAGCACCGTCCGCAACACGTCCGCGCCGGCGTCGACTTCCTCCAGCGCCTCGCGGAGCGCGGCCCGGTGGGCAGGGCGACTCAGAAGGTGCCGATCGGCCTCGCCGAGCAAGGAGCCGTCCGGGTCGAATGCCCGCCACAGCTCCCCCTGCCCGGTGAGGACGAGGAGGAGCGCCCAGTCGGACGGGTGCCGGTAGGGCTCGACCTCGTTCCGCACGCAGAATGCCCCCAGGGCAACGCGGTGGTCGGCGCCGGGCGCCATCGCCATATTCATGACATCCTTGCCGAACTGCTCCTGACCTCCCGCCCATTCGGCGAGCACGTCGGGGCGCGCGTCGTCGGGGGCTCCGGCCGCCGCCCAGTCGGCCAGCACCTCGCGATACGCACGTCTGCGGCCGGCGGGGTCCAGACGGTTTCCCGCAGCCGTGATCCTCTTCCACGAGCGACGAGCCAGAATCCCCTTGATCCCCCCGGCAGACGGCTCGTCCACCTGCCGACGGACACGCCTCAACACCCTCTCGACCGCTTGGCCGTCCCGCGCATCCGCCACGGCCCCAGTATGGGTCAGACCGCCGGCCCGACAGAAGCCCAAACGCACCCGGGAAATCCGGGCGCCGACAACCGAGGCCGGGTGATGGGGTCGTTGTGTACGCGGGCGGTCACCAGGGCCCCATGGCCACAGGACACCGGCAGGCCGCCTCCCGGACTACGGGTCTGGGGCGCGGCCCAAGCCGGTCTCGCAAACCGCGCCACTGCCCAGAACGGCACGTAAACAACTCCTGGAACGCCGCGCCTCGTGGTGAAGTGCGGCTGCCGAGCGCTGCCCTTGAAAAGGCGTGGCTGCCGGGCAGTCGTGATGCGAAAATCAGTCCGCGACTTGATCCACATCCGCGTCCCGGGGGTCCGCATGGACGTCGCCTCGCTGCTGCCGTTGACCACGGCCCGGTTGTCGCTGCGTCTGTTCACTCCCGGCGACGCCGACGACTTGTACGCCTACCAGAGCCTGCCGAGCGTGGCGCGCTACTTGTACCGGCCGGCGCACACGCGTGAGCGCAGCGAGCAGGTTGCCGCCGAGCGCGCGGCGCAGACGGCATGGCGCGCCGACGGGGACAAGCTGGCGCTCGCCGTCTGCCGACGCGATGAGCCCGGCGTCCTTGGCGAGGTGAGCCTCGCCCTGGCCGATGCCCGCGCCGCCCAGGCCGAGATCGGCTGGACTCTCGCCCCAGGTCACCAGGGGCACGGGTACGCGACCGAGGCGGCCGCGGCGCTCGCCGGGTTTGCCTTCGACACACTCGGCGTGCACCGGCTCTACGCACGGCTGGATGTGGAGAACACCGGGTCTGTTCGGGTCTGTGAGCGCCTCGGGATGCGCCGGGAGGCGCACCTGGTCGAGAACGACCTCGACGGGGATCGCTGGGGCAGCGAGTACATCTACGCGGCGCTGTCCGCGGATCTTGGCAGTCGATCAGGCGATTGAGCCCGGCGCCGCCGCCTGTTCGTGATCTTCCTTAGGGGGAGAATCCCGATATGCCTGGTGGGGATGGCCTGTTCGAGGTGGATGATCCGGCGGCGGTGGTCGAAGCCGGAGACCGCGCCGACGGTGGCGGTGGCGGTGGCGGTGGCGGTGGCGGTGGCGGTGAAGAACGCAAGACCATCGCCCGCTACGGGCGCGTCGATCTTTTGTGCACCGACGAGCTGGGCCGCATGGAACTCGATCGGCACGGCGCCGAGTTGATGTTCCAGGTACTGACGGAACGGGAGGAGAACAAGGCCCTCGCCATCGCTTCCGAGGAATCCTTCGGCGGCTGGACCAAGGCCTTCACCAACCCCAGGTCCGCGCCGCGATCGTCGATCGGCTCACCTTCAACGGCACGATCGTCAAGACCGGCACCGATTCCTACCGCCTCGCCCACACCCGGGGCAAGGCCGGGAAGTCCGCCGCTACCTGACAGAACGACGGCCTTCTGGTGCCACCGACGAGTTGGCGGCGAGCCGGGCGGCGAAGTCCGTCGATGGTGCAGTTTCGTACGATCGTAGGTCAGGCGGTACTCTCGCGTTTCGGCCAACCTCCCTCGATGGCCGGGCCGCTGCCTGCGGGAATGTTCGCTGCCACCAGCGCTGCGGCCTCGCCGGCGCTGAGGCGGGCACCGAGCACACGTGACGGTGTCTGCGCAGATCCCCGTGCGACCACGTTCCACAGCCCGTCCACTGTCGGAATCACACGCGGAAGCTCCTCATGGAACGGATCAGCGGTGCTGCTGAGCAGGCTGAACTGGCCGTGCGACGGCCACGGGAAGAAGACACGCAGGGCCGGCTGCGCATAAAGCGCCTCGGTAAGTTCGGCGTCGCCGAGCCTGATCATTCGCGAGCGTTCCAAGGTCAGTCGCCAGGCGGTCGACACGACCCTTCCCGGCGGTGCCGCCTTCAGCGGGTCGTCCGCGAGGAGCGTCCACTCGCGGCGCAGTTGACCGATCGATGCGCCCTCACACCATTCGTGCAGAATGGCGGCCACCACCGCGAGGCTGTCGGTGCTGCCGAAGACGCCCCCGGGCCACCCGGAGTCCGCGGAGATCTCGATGCGGAACTCGCGTTCGTCGTCGTTGGTCGCATAGACCGCGAACTGCGCCTTTCCTCGAACACAGCATGCGGCTACCGCTGAGGCGAACCCCTCAACGGGCCCCATGGGGCCGACAGCGTGCCCGTGGCGGGCCGCTTCGCGAGCCAACGCTTCTCCCAAGCCACCCGGCACAGCCAACTCTGGATAGAGGTCGGTCGACACTTCGCTTGAACGTTCCTTCATGCACCTACCGTAGGTCGTGGGGTGGAGGTGTGACCTGCCCGAGGCCCGGAAGCAGGCCTGGGAGCACAGGTCGTGAATCCGCCGGGCCTCCAGGTATCCGCCGACCCGGCCGGGCTTGATGTTCACGATCGAGCACGCCTCCTGCCGGATGGCGGTGGCCGCGTCCCGGGCTGAGGTGATCGACTCGTCCACAAAAGTGGTGGGCTTGAGCGTGGTGAGAGGTCGGTGTCGTGCACGAAGCGCCGAGTAATGGGGCGCGGTCAGCCGCGTCGGCGCACGCGATAAACCCGGCGACGTCGGCGATCACCCCCGGGATACTGGTCGCCCATGGATGAGGTCAAAGTCGTCGTCGCCCATTCCGAGCGCGCGACTCTGCGCGTCGGCGACGTGTTCTTGAAGGTGGACGCCGATCAGGCGCGTATCGACGTCGAGGTCGAGGCGATGTCGCTCGCGCCCGTGCCGACGCCGGAGGTCCTGTGGCGCAAGCCGCCCGTGCTCGCGATCGCCGCACTCCCGGGGACGACGCTCGGGCGCCTCGGCGGGCCGTCGACCGGGTCGCCGGCGGCGTGGGCCGCGGCGGGCGCCGCCATCCGGAAGCTGCACGACGCGCCGCTGCCGTCCCGGCCGGGACGGGCCGGGCGGAGCATCGTCGCGCTGGCGGCGGAACTCGACGACGAGTGCGAGCTGCTCGTGACGAACGGCATCCTGCCCGCCGACCTGGTCACCCGCAACCGCCAGGTCGCCGAGGCCGCGCTCCGGCCGTGGACTCCGGTGTTCACCCACGGCGACCTGCAGATCGCGCACGTCTTCGTCGACGGCGACGAGGTCACGGGCATCATCGACTGGTCCGAGGCGGGCCAGGGTGATGCCCTGTACGACCTCGCCACCTTCACACTCGGACACGAGGAGCACCTCGACGACGTCATCGCCGGCTATGGCGCCGACATCGACCTCGACGTGATCCACGCGTGGTGGGCGTTGCGAAGTCTGCTGGGGGTTCGCTGGCTGATCGAGCACGGCTTCGACCCTTTCGCGCCGGGTTGTGAGGTCGACGTGCTGAGATCCCGGATGTGAGGCCCTCGGGCCCGAGTGCCGCGTGTGCGTTCTGACGCGTCGAGCAGGCCCTCGCATGAGGCGCATCGCCTGACGCCGGCACGACCCCACAGGGTGCCGTCGGACCACTCTGAGCCGACGGCACCTCATTTCGTGCTGCGCTTCACCGATGGAACTCCTTTGGTCTCGATGGGGGTTCGCGCTCCAGGGGTACGGCGACGAACTCGTTCGGCAGGAGCAGGCGGAAGGTGCAGCCCTCGCCTGGTCGGGTGTCGAGTTCCAGGCGTCCGCCGTTGGTCTCCGCGGCGCCGGCGGCGATCGCCAGTCCCAGG
Organism: Streptomyces sp. NPDC002643; assembly: GCF_053592555.1. Taxonomy (NCBI): domain Bacteria; kingdom Bacillati; phylum Actinomycetota; class Actinomycetes; order Kitasatosporales; family Streptomycetaceae; genus Streptomyces; species Streptomyces sp. NPDC002643. The sequence goes on along the minus strand of NZ_JBSFVY010000026.1, from coordinate 125,929 downwards.
CCGGAGCCGGCCACTGGCCGTTCAGCGGAATCGGCACGGTAGAAGCGCTCGAACACCCGCCGGGCGTCGGGCTCGGCGAGTCCGGCACCGTCGTCGGCCACTTCGACCGCGCAGACAGAAGCCGCGCGGCTCTGGGAGTACAGGAAGAGGGCCCAGGCGCCGACCGCGCCGGCGGCGAGACTGAGGATGAGCGGGTCGGTCCAGGCGTAGTCGGTGCCGCCCCAGTCGGCGACGAGCACGGTGCAGGTGACGGCGGCGGCCATCAGGGTGATGCCGAGGTAGTCGACGGCGACCTTGGCGTCGCGGCGCGGCAGACGCAGGGAGAACGCGGCCACCGCGAAGGCGAGCACGCCCAGGGGCAGGTTGATCCAGAAGGCCCAGCGCCATCCGACGCTGTCGGTGAACCAGCCGCCGAGCAGCGGTCCGGCGACGGAGGCGAGACCGAAGACGGCGCCCATCGGCGCCATGTACTTGGCACGCTGCCGCGGCGGCACCAGGTCGGCGACGATGGCCTGCGCGGTGATCATCAGACCTCCTCCGCCCAGGCCCTGGACGGCGCGGCCGATGATCAGCCACGTCATGTCCTGCGCCACGCCTGCGGTCGCGGAACCGGCGACGAAGACGGCGATGGCGCCGAGGAAGAGTGTCTTACGGCCCATCAGGTCGCCGAAGCGCCGTAGACGGGCATGGCGATGGTGGCGGTCAGGACGTATGCCGTGGTCACCCAGGCCATCTGGTTCATCCCGTGCAGTTCACCGACGATGGTCGGCAGCGCGGTGCTCACGATGGTCTGGTCCAGTGCCGCGAGCAGCATCGCGGTCATCAGGCCCGCGTATATCAGGCCGAAGCGGTGCGGAGTACGGGAGGAGTTCTGCTCCTCCATCTCCGCCGGGGTCGGTTCGCTCATGGGGGTTCTCAAGTCATGGGTGGTGGGTCGCGGGTCGCGGGGAGAACGGGCCGACGGGGCGGGGCTCAGTACGCCGACAGGGAGAGCAGCCGTTCCAGGGCGCGCTGACGTACGGGACCGGGGAATCGTCCTCGGCGCCGTTCGGGTCCTCGCGTGACCAGCGCTCCAGGCCGGTGCGCACCGCGGTCAGCGCGAGTGCGGCGATCAGGTCCGGCAGTTCGTCCTCGGGCCGCTGCCCCATACGCTGGGCGATCGCGTTGGCGACGGAGCTGTGGAAGCCCTCCATACGGGCCAGCAGCACGGCCAGGACAGGGGGATGGCTGTCCGCCAGCATGAAGACGTCGTGCATCATCGTGCGTTCCGGCGGGTTGTCGGTCATCTCCCGCACGAGCAGCCGGGTCACATCCGCGAGTACCTGCCGGGGAGGGGCGGCACCGGCCCCTACGAACTCCGCGGCGAGCGCCGGAGGCACCTCGGTCGGCCCCGGCAGGAGGGCGCTTTCCTTGTTCGGGAAGTAGTTGAAGAAGGTGCGCGGCGAGACACCGGCCTCCGCGCTGATCATGTCGACGGTGACCTTGTCGAATCCGCTCTCACGCACCAGCCGCACGGCGGCCATATGAATATCACGCCGCGTCTCACGCCGCCGCCGCTCGCGCAGTCCTTCGCTCCGGGAAGTAGCCATGAAGGACGATCAGCGCCGGGCGCCCCGACACCGCCCTCCGTCCTCGCCATCCGGCCCCACGCCCCTGGCCCGGGGCCCCGTCCGCCGGGACGCTGAGTAGCGAGCCCGGCGGTGGCCTGCCCTTTTAACGCCGGCCCGTCACCGACCTGCCAGGGGCGCAGTGGGTGTCCGGGTCGGATCGGTCAGGTGGACCCGGTGGTCGTGCGAGCGGGCGATGGTGTCCTGCGGTCCGTGTCCGGTGTCGGGTCGGTCGGGTCGGGTAGCCCGCCGGGAGCGGGTTCGGGGAGTGGGCCTTCGAGGGCCGACTCGGTACTTTCGCCGAGGAAGCCGCCCGACTGGTGTTGCCACAGCTTGGCGTAGGCGCCGTTCGCCTTGAGCAGTTCCTCGTGGGTGCCCTGTTCGGCGACGCTGCCCCGGTCGAGGACGACGAGACGGTCCATGCCGGCGACGGTGCTGAGACGGTGGGCGACCACGAGGGCCGTACGTCCGTCCATCAATCGCCACAGGGCGTCCTGGACGAGGAGTTCACTCTCCGAGTCCAGCGCGCTGGTCGCCTCGTCGAGCAGCAGGATCGGGGCGTCGCGCAGGATGGCCCGGGCGAGGGCGACGCGCTGGCGCTGGCCGCCCGAGAGTTTCACCCCCCGCTCCCCCACCAGAGTGCCGAAGCCATCGGGGAGTTGGTCGACGAACTCCGTGACGTGCGCGGCCGCGGCCGCCGCGTGGATCTCCTCGTCGGTGGCGCCGGGCCGGGCGAAGGCGATGTTGTCCCGCAGGCTGCGGTGGAACATGGCGGGCTCCTGCGGGACATAGGCGATCAGTGAGCGCAGATCGGCCTGGCGCAGTCGGCTGATGTCCTGCCCTCCGATGAGGATGCGTCCGTCGTCGATGTCCGACATCCGCAGCAGGAGCCGGGTGAGTGTGGTCTTGCCGCCGCCGGACCTGCCGACCAGACCGACGCGTGCGCCCGAGGGCACGTCCAGGTCGAGTCCCCGGAAGATCGGCTTCGCGCCCGCGTGGGCGAAGGTCACCGCCTTGAAGCGGACACCGGTGTCCCGTGGCGCGAGCGGTTCGGGCTCCGCCGGGTCGAGCACGGTGGGCGGATCGAGCAGCAGTTCGGTGAACTGCGCGGCCTCGGTCATGGAGGTTTCCAGACGCCGGTAGATCTGGTTGAACTCGAACATGATCTGGGTCGCGTTGGAGTAGTAGGTGAAGGCGACGACGACCTCCTCCACTCCCCGGGCCGAGCCGCCGAGGGCGATGGCGACCAACAGGCCCAGCACATTGGTCAGTACGGACATGGGGGCGATCAGGGTGTCGACGCGCAGATTGCCGTAGTCCCACGACCTCAGTGTCAGGCGGCGGGAGTCCGCGACACGGCTGCGGTGTTCGTCGGCCTCCCGTGGCTCGGCCGCGAACGCCCGGATGGTCTCCATGTTCACGAGGCTGTCGGCGACATGGCCGGCGACCCGGGCGGTCGCCTCCTCGCGGTCTTTGACGAGCCTCTGCCGACGGCGGATCAGAGGGGTCGCGGCCACCACGGTCACCACGATCATCAGCAGCAGGCCGGCGACGAGCATCGGCTCGTAGGTCCACAGCACCACGGCCCCGAACACCAGGGGGACGAGACTGCCCACGATCCGGTACGTCAGTGTGTCGACGAAGTCCTCGAAGCGCTTGCCGAAGCTCAGCACCCGTTTGGTCAGGGAGCCGGCGAAGTTGTCGTGGAAGAACGCCGCGTCCTTGGCGAGGAGTTCGTCCATGCCGTTCACATACAGGTGCTCCATGCCGAGGGCGTCCACACGGTTCAGACAGTGCTGCCCAACCCGCCACACGGCCTCGGCGACCAGCAGTGTCACGCCGAAGCCCACCACGTACGGCAGCGCCGAACGGACGGTGAGGCCGCCGCCGTCGGCGGCCTGGCCTGCCAGTTTGGCGATCAGGAGGGGGGCCAGGTAGCGGATGCCGATGTTGCCCACGGCCGGCAGCAGCAGTGCGGGCAGGGCCAGCCATCGTAGTCGCAGCAGTTCCCGTCCGTAGCGGCGCAGTGCCAGAACGACCGCGCTCCTGCCCGGCGCCGGCCCTCGCGTATCTGTTGTCCCCATCACACTCCCGGAAGTTCGGAAGTCGGAATTGTCCCGTCAGGGGAGGCCCTCAGTCCAGGCATTTACCTCGGACCGGCGAGAATCGGACACTGCCGCCTTCTCTGTACGCAACGGACGTATCCAGGGGTGGGCTTACGGCAGTCGGCGGGGCCCCGCCGGACCTGTGTCAGGGGCGGGTGCCGGGTCCGAAGCCCGTCCAGCGCAGCTCGGGCGGAAGGTGGCCCATGTCGTTGTAGAGCAGCACCGTCGGCGCCGTGCCGTCGCGGTACTCGATCACCGTCAGCGCCGCGTTCCCGCAGTTCAGGCCGAGCCATCGCACCGGTGGCGCATCGAGGGCGTCCCGGACCAGCCAGGCCACCTGGTAGGCGTGGGTGACCAGGATTTCATGGGTCTCGGTCTCGGCGGGGCGCGCGAACCTGCCGGTCAGGGCATCGGCACGGCGGCGCGCGTCCTCGGCTTCCTCGGCGCCGTAGCCGTCGAAGAACGCCGCCCACGACGGCGGCACGTCGTCCGGTACATGCGGGATGTGATCGACCAGCTCCGGTGCCTCCCGCACGGCGGCGCCCGGCAGAGCGGCGCCCACGATCTGCGCGGAGTGCACCGCCCTGGGCAGCGGCGAGTGCCAGACCGTGTCGATCGGAAGGCCCGCCAGACGCTTCCCGACCAGCTCCGACTGCCTCTCCCCGACGTCGGTCAGCGTGCCGAAGGGGTCGGCCGCCCCGTGTCGTACCAGGTACACATGCCGAGTTGCCATGGTGGTTCTCCTGTCAGGAATGGGTCGGATCAGCGGGTGCGCAGGGCCGTGTGGGCCGCGGCGAGGCGTTGGGTCTCGTCGCGGGCGGAGTGGTCGCCGGAGGCCTCGTCGGCCCAGGCGAGCAGGCGGTGGACGTGTTCGTCGGCCGCGTCGGTGACGACGCGGGGGGTGCCGAGGGCGACGTCTCCGCTGGTTCCGTCGAGGGTGATGAGCGTGCCCTCCGGGAGGGTGCGGCCCCCGGCCGTCACGGAGCGGTCGTCGCCGTCGATGGTGAGGCCGGGGACGCCCACGACGGCGGGCTTGCCCATGGCCCGGGCGACGACGGCGGCATGGCTGGCGGGCCCGCCGCGCGCGGTGACGATTCCGGTGGCGGCGGCGAGGCCGTGCATGTCGTTCGGGGAGGTCTCCGGGCGTACCAGGATGACCGGATCGGTTCGGGCCAGGCGTACCGCGCCGTCCGCCGTGGTCGCGATTCTGCCGGTGGCGACTCCGGGGCAGGCGCCGATCCCCCGGGCGAGGACGTCGGCCTCCTCGGCGGACGCGATGCGCGGTGTGCGGACGTGGCGGAGATGGAGCGGCGAGACCCGGAGCAGTGCTTCGTCCCGTCCGATGAGCTGCTGGTCGACGAGTTCGGTGGCCACCCGGACGGCGGCGCCCCCCACGAACCGGCCGGGCCGGACCTGCAGCAGCCACAGTTCGCCGGACTGGAAGGTGAACTCGACGTAGCAGGCGTCGCGGTAGTGGTCCTCGATCCGCCGCAGGGCGTCGAGCAGGCCCGTCCACACGTCCGGCTCCCGCTCGGCGAGTTCGCCGAGCGGCCGGGTCATCGACTTCCCGGAGACGACTTCCTCTCCCTGGTGCCCGAACAGGACTTCGCCGAACGGGATGTTCTCGCCGGTGTTGGGGTTGCGGCTGAACGCGACTCCGGTGCCGCTGTGGGCATCGCGGTTGCCGAACACCATTCGCTGGACGATCACTGCTGTGCCCAGGTCGTGCGGGATGCCGTTCACCTCGCGGTAGGTGCGCGCGCGGGGTGCGTCCCAGGACGAGAAGACGGCTTCGATCGCCTGTTTGAGCTGGTGGGTGGCGTCGTCGGGGATGGGCCGGCCGCTTCGCTGTCGGACGAGGTTCTCGACCGTCTCGATCGATTCGGTCAGGTGTGCTTCCTCATGCTCGGTCTCCCGCCCGGGATGTGCCGTGGGGGCGACCGAGGCGGCGTCCGCGTTCGTGGTCGCGGCGGCGAAGCTCGTCAGAAAGCTCAGCCGTGAGTTCAGTGCGAACGGCCGGTCGTCGGTCTCTGCGGCCAGGCCCTCGGTGGCTTCGGCCGTGAGACCGAGGTTGAGGATCGTGTCCATCATGCCGGGCATGGAGACACTGGCCCCGGAGCGGACGGACACCGCCAGCGGTTTGTGCGGTCCCCCGAAGGCACGCCCGGTGGAGCGTTCGAGGTCGGCCATGGCCATGGCCAGTTCGTCGTCGAGTCCTTCGGGAAGGCGCCCGTCCCGGAGGAAGGCGCGGCAGGCTTCCGTGGTGATGACGAACCCGTCCGGCACCGGCAGGCCAAGACGGTGTAATACGACCAGGCCGAGTGCCTTGCCGCCCAGGGTCTTGGCCGTCTCCTCGACCCGGGCGGAGATCGTGCGAATCCACCTCATCGCTGCAACCCGAGTGTGGCGAGCAGGTCTTCGTGCAGTTCCGCCCAGACGATGTGGTACGACGCGGTGCTGTCGGCCACGTACTCCAACTCGCCGGAGGAGGCGCGTTCGAGAGCCTCGGTGAGGCGGACTCGGTAGCGGCCGAAGCGGGGCAGGGCCGCGGACAGCTCGGCGCAGACCCCGGCGGCGCGTCGGTCCAGGTCGGCGAAGCGGGCGAGCACCCGGGAGTCGTAGCCGGGGTCGCTGTGGTCGTTGACGCTCATGACGCCGTCGACGGGGCGGAGTTGCCAGGCCGTGCAGAGGTCGAGCAGCTCGGGGTTGAGGACGAGGAACCGCTCGTACGCGGCCGTGACGCGCTCGCGGGCCCGGGCCGCGTCGAGTTCACGGGTGATCCGCTCGGCATCCGCGGCGCGGCCGGCGGCCGTGAGGCTCCACCCCGGTATGTCGCCGGAGAGGCGCGTGACCAGGCCCTCGGCGCCGAGGTCGATGAGTTCGGACTCGGCATCGGATTCGTCGAGGCCCGTGATCGCTCGGAGCCGGGCGAGGCTGATGGTGCCGGCGCAGCGCAGGGCGTGCAGTACCAGCAGGCCGGTGTCCGTCGCGGGGGCTTCGGGCCAGGTCATGGGTGGTCCTCCGGGGTGCGGTGCGTTGTGCGGGAGTTCGTCGGTAGTCGATGGCTCGCGGCGCGCGTCTCTTGTGCGCAACCGGCCTCGGCATGGCGGCTCGGCGGTGTCATTCCTGGCGGCCGTACGCGCGGACCGCGAGCGGGCAGAAGACGACGAACAGGATGGCCGACCACAGCAGGGTGCGGCCGATGCTTCCGTCGTCCGGCGTCCCGTTCAGCAGGGCGCGGCAGGCGTCCATGACATGGGTGACGGGGTTGATGTCCGCCCAGGCCCCCAGCCATCCGGGGAGGGTGTCGGTCGGGGAGGCCAGGCTGCTGCCCAGTTGGAGCGGCAGGAAGGCGATGAAGCTGAAGGCCAGTACGGCCTCGGCGCTCTTGACGATGACGCCGATGAACACCGTGACCCAGCTGAGGCAGAACCCGAACAGGATGGCGAGCCCGGTCGCCCCGAGTGCGGCGGGGATGCTGCCCTGGGCGCGGAACCCGAGGGAGAGGCCGATGACGAAGAGGATCGTGACGGCGATCAGATAGCGGAGGATGTCGGCCGTCACGGAGCCGAGCAGGGGCGCCGTACGGCTGATGGGGAGGCTGCGGAACCGGTCGGTGACGCCGTTCTTCAGGTCGAGGTTGATGGCCGAGCCGGTGGAGATCATTCCGGCCAGTCCGGCACCCATGACGAGGATTCCGGGGAACAGGTACTGCAGATATTCGCCGGTGGAGCCGGCGACCGGGCGGCCGAACAGATAGAGGAACAGGACCATGAACAGCGCGGGGGTGACCACGCCGTTCATGATCGGACCCGGGTTGCGGGTGGTCTTGAGGAGGCTGCGCTGGGCGAGCACCGCGCTGTGCCGGAGGGTGGCGAAGCGTCGGGGCCGGGCGGTTCCGGTGAGGGTGGTGGTCATGCTGCGTCCTTGGCGTCGGCGGTGGGGGCCCCGGTCAGGGACAGGAAGACCTCGTCGAGGCTGGGCAGACGGAAGGCCAGCTCGCCGACGTCGATGCCTCGGTCCCTCAGTTGAGCGGTTATCTCGAAGAACTCGGCGTCGCCCGCGACCGGTACGACGAGTTCATGACGGCGTGAGCGGTCGGGTTCCCGGCCCGCGACGCGGGCGATGATGGCGGCGGCGGGGTCTAGGTCGTCTGTGTCGGCCGGGCGCAGGACGACCGTGTGGCCGCCGATCTGGCGCTTGAGGTCGGTGGGTGTGCCGGACGCGATCACCCGGCCGTGGTCGATGACGGTGATGCCGTCGGCGAGGGCGTCGGCCTCTTCGAGGTACTGCGTGGTGAGCAGGACCGTGACGCCGTCCTCGCTGAGCCCCCGGATCATCTGCCACAGCTCGTCGCGCTTACCGGGGTCCAGTCCGACCGAGGGCTCGTCGAGGAACACGACCTCGGGCCGGCCGACCAGGCTGGCGGCGAGGTCGAGGCGGCGGCGCATCCCGCCCGAGTAGGTGGCGACGGGCCGGTCGGCCGCGTCGTCGAGACCGAAGCGGGACAGCAGTTCACCGGCCCGCCGACGGGCGTCGCCGCGCCGGAGGTCGAGGAGCCGGCCGATCATGACCAGGTTGGACCGCCCGGACAGCTCCTCGTCGACGCTGGTGTGCTGCCCCGACAGCGCGATGCGCCGACGGACCTGAGCCGGATCTCGCCGGGCATCGATCCCGGCCACCCGCACCTCCCCCGCGTCGGGGCGCAGCAGGGTCGCCAGCACACGGACGACGGTCGTCTTGCCCGCGCCGTTGGGCCCCAGCAGTCCCAGCACTTGTCCGCGAGGAGCGGAGAGGCCCACTCCGTCGACGGCCGTCGTACGGCCGAATGTCTTGATCAGTCCGTCGACCTCGAACCCGTTGTCACCCACGACCCAACTCCGATGTTCGCGTCTTCCAGATGTCAGCATCATCTGGATGCTGCTTGTATCATGACACACCAGGAGCCGAAGGGGGCACGATGGCGAGACTGACCCGCGCACAGCAGCAGGAGCGGACCCGTGCTGCGGTACTGGTCGCGGCCCGGCGGGAGTTCGCCGAGTACGGCTATGTCGAGGCCAAGATCGACCGGATCGCCGAGCGGGCCGAACTGACCAGGGGCGCGGTCTACTCCAACTTCACCGGCAAGCGCGCGCTCTATCTCGCGGTGCTGGTCGACGCCGCAGAGCGGGCCCGGGACGCCGCCGAACCCCCGGCGGACTCCCCCGACTCCGTCGGACAGGGACTCGGCTCGTTCGCCCGGGTCTGGCTCGAACGACTGCCCTTCCTCGGTGACACCCCGGGGAGCGGCCATCTGCAGCTGCGCTCGCTGTCCGGAGTGCTGGGCACCGAGTCGGCGCGGGCCGCGCTCGCCGAACTCGTCCGGTTCGAGGCGCTGTTGCTCGCGCTGGCCCTTGAGCCGCGTTCCGCCGTGCGCGCCGGGACCGTACGGCCGGCCGGGCTGGCCCTGACCCTGCTCCACGGTGCGGCCGGCCTCGCGGAGAACGCCCCCGGCGTCGGCGACCCCTTCGATCTGGCCCGCGCCGCCGAGCATCTGGCCGGCATCGCCCTCGGCGACGACCCGGAGCCGCCGCATCTGCCCTATGTCGCCCCGGCGCGCTCGACCGAGGCCGCGTGGGTGCCGCCGGGCGGTCTGCGCGACGAGATCACCGGCCGGCCGGTCGACCTCGGCGACGACGGGGTGGTCGTCGTGCTGGGTGTGGGGCGCCTGTCGGCGGCCGAGGACGCGATGCGCTCGGCGCGGCCGGACGACGAGGTGACGATCGTCGTCGTCACCAGCGACCCCGCCGAGATGGGCCGCCTGGCCCGGCTCCGGATCGTGGATCTCGTCGGCTGTCTGCGCCGGGTGTTCACGGCCGACCGGCTGCCACGGTCACGCGTCGTGTTCGACGACAACGGCACGGTCCCGGCAGCCCTCGGCCACCCCTCGGCCGACGACCGCGACGCCGGCCTTGGCCTCGACCTCGACCTCACCGAGATGGCGGTCCGGGTCCACGACGGGCTGATCACGACCCGCGCGACCGGCCGAGGCGCGGGCCACGCCGCGGCCCGCCACCACTCCCCCGATCCCGGGCGGAGCGGGGCGGTGTGACACCGGGCACGACTGAGCGGCCGTACCCCGCGAAGCGGCGCTCCCGACATCTCTCCCCCAGCGCCGGCCGCGGCGGTACCGGCCGCCGCGGCCGGACCGGCCCTATGTGCTGAGGGACACCGAGCCCAAGACCCCGAACGTGGCGCGCACTTCCTGGTCCGGCAGCAGGTCCACCGCGCCCGACCAGGAGCCGGCCAGTACGAGGTCGCCTGCCGCGATACCGGTGCCGAAGTCCGCCAGGATGCGGACCAGGCAGGCCACCGACTCCGCCGGATGGCCCATGACCGCCGAGCCGTCGCCGGTGTACTCGGTGTCGCCGCCGCGCAGGACCATCCGCGCCACCGCCAGGTCGGTGGTGTCCGGTGGGACGCCGGGGCCTATCACGGCGGCGGCGGAGGAGGCGTTGTCGGCGACGGTGTCCACCAGGCCGATCCTCCATGCCTCGATCCGGCTGTCGAGCACCTCCAGGACGGGGCAGACCTCCGTGGTGGCGTCGAGGACGTCCCGGGCCGTGACGTCGTGGCCGCTCAGGTCCTCCGCCATCCGGAAGGCGATCTCGCCCTCGACCTTCGGTGCGATGAACCTCCGCAGATCGAGGTGGACGCCGTCGGGCAGGAGCATGCGGTCGGTCAGATAGCCGAAGTCGGGATGGTCGATGCCGAACATCCGCTGGATCGCCTCACTGGTGGCTCCGATCTTGAGCCCGGCCGGAACGGCGCCGTCCGCCATGTCGAGCGCGCGGACCTCGCTCTGGATCGCGTACGCGTCCGCCAGGCCGAGTCGCGGGTGCCGGAGCGACACGGGCGGCACCGGCCTGCGGGTTCTGGCGGCGTTCCACAGCTCGGCGGCGAGTTCGGCGTGGAGGGTCCGCGCGGCGGTCGTCATCGGCTCGCCACGAAGAGCCGGCCGCCGGGCAGAGCGATCGGCACGGTTCCGGTCCGTGAGAAGCCCGCTTCGGCGAACTTGTCCAACCACTCCTGCTCGGTGGGCAGATGGACGCTCATGAACGTGGAGTGCAGATAGGTGAAGAGCGCGCTGAACCTGCGCTCCTCGGGCTGGGACGCGTAGGAGACGGCGTCGGCCACGGCGAGGAATCCGCCGGGGGCGAGCGCGTCGCGCAGGGCACCGAGCACGTTCTGGGCCGTGCGGTCGTCCGCGACGATGTCGTGCATGACGTAGCAGGCCAGGACGGCTTCCGCGCCGGCGACCGGCCCGGGGTCGTCGGCCAGTGACTCGATGGGCCGTTCGACGACCGTCAGGCGCTCGTGCACCCCGGAGGCGAGGGCGGCCTCCCGCGCGGCGGCACAGGCGGCGCCGTTGATGTCGACGGCGGTGCCGGTGCGTGCCGGGTTCTGCCGCAGCAGGTCGATGAGCAGAGCGCCGGACCCGGCGCCGAGGTCCGTGACCCGGAGCGCGCCGGACGCCACGACCTGTTCGACGAGCTGCGGATAGAACGCGCGTTCGCCGATCCATCGTGAACTGACCGCGACCCGGCGTCCGTTGCGCCGGTGGGTGCGGGCGGCCTCGGCCGGGTCGGTCAGGAACGCGCGGGCATGGTCGAGGAAGGGCCCGTTGGCGTTCATCGCCCAGGACACATACCCGGCCTGGTGGCGCAGGTCGGGGTAGTCGGCGGCGGTCTGGAAGTCGCCCGGGATGTCGGTCTCGACGACCAGGCCGGCCGCGAGCAGCGCCGTCAGGTAGGCGGTGACGCCGTCGAGGGGGACGCCCGCCGCCTTGGCCATGTCCGGGGCGGTGAACGTCTCGCCGGAGTCCAGGACCTGGTCGGCCCCGATCTCGGCGCCGATCTGCAGCAGTGCGGCGACCGCGGCCGCGTCGGCCACGGAATCCGGGGTGTGCCGTTGCATGGTTCCTTCTTCCTTGCCGGTCGATGTGCCGTTCGGACGGGCCCGTCGGATGGGCCCAACGGAGCGGCCTGTCTGTTCGGCCCGTCTGTTCGGCCCGTCAAATGGGCCCGTCAGATGTGGTCGGCGGAGCTGGTCGGCAGGTCCCCGGGGGCCCGCTCGGCGGCCAGTCGCATGGCGACCTCGATGATGGTGTCCTCCTGGCCGGCCACCACCCGCCGCTTGCCCAGTTCGAGGAGGATCTCGCGGGGGTCGACGTCGAAGCGCCGGGCCGCCCGCCGCACCGGCGCCGCGAACCCGGAGAACACCCCGGCGATACCGCTGGCTATGGTGACGCTGTCGTTGGTCGGTACGTGCTTCACAAACCGTTCCTCGGCCGTGTCCGCCGCGTCGAGGGCGCCGAACAGCCTGATCCGGGTCTCCGTCCGCTCGACGTGGAGGTTGGCGGCGACCAGTTCGATCGGCGCGTTGCCCGCGCCCGCGCCGAACCCGCGTGCGGTGACGTCCACGATGGTCGCCCCCGCCCGCATCGCGGTCATGCTGTTGATCACCGACAGGCCGAGGTTGTTGTGGGCGTGGAAGCCGATGGCGATGTCGAGTTTGTCGACCAGCTCGCCGACTTTCTCCCGCACCTTCTGCGGGGTGTAGGCGCCGGCCGAGTCCATCAGGACGACTGCCTCGGCGCCGTAGTCCCGCATGAGCTGCGCCTGTTCGACGAGCTTCTTCGCCGAGGCCATATGGCTCATCAGCAGCATGCCCTTCACGGTGACGCCCATGGCCCGCAGCATCGTGATCTGCTGGCGGGTGACGTCGGCCTCCGTGCAGTGGGCGCCTACCCGGACCTCGTCCACACCGCAGTCGAGGGCGGGCTTGAGGTCGCGTTCGACGCTGGCGAAGCCGGGGATGGAGAGCACGCCGAGCCGGGAGTGGCGCAGTTCGGCCTTGGCGGCGCGCAGCATCTCCGCGTCGCTGATGGCGGCGATGCCGACCTGGATGGAGGAGGCGCCGAGACCGTTGCCGTGGCCGACCTCGACGACGTCCACGCCCGCCGACTCGGCCGCCCGCGCGTACGCGCTGATGTCCTGGGCCCCCAGCTGGTGGCCGACGGCGTGGTTGCCGTCCCTGAGCGTGGTGTCGCAGATCTGGAGTGTGCCGCTCATGACCGCCCCCGCCCGGTGCGAGCCTCCGCCGCGGCGACGGCGGCGCAGGTGATGATGTCCAGATTTCCGGCATAGCGGGGGAAGTAGTCGCCCCGCCCCTCGACCTCCACCGTGAGCATGTAGCGGTCTCCGGTGGCGACCGGCGGCACCACCACCCGGTAGCCGGGAACGTAGGAACGGATCTGCTTCTCCATCGTGTCGACCGCGTCCCGCAGGGCGTCGAGGTCGATGCGTTCGGTGGTGGACACGGCGATGGAGTTGCGCATGACGATGCCGGGGTCGGCCGGGTTGATGATCAGCACGGTCTTGGTCCGGGTCGCGTCACAGAACTCGCTGGTGGCCTGTTCCGTGGTGTGCACGTACTCGTCCAGGTTGGCCCGTGAGGCGGGGCCCACGCTGGCCGAGGCGCTCGCCGAGACGATCTCCAGGTAGTCGACGTGGCCGGCGATCTGTGTGATGCAGCGGGCCATCGGGACGGCCGCCTGTCCGCCGCAGGTCACCATGGAGAGGTACTGCTCCTCGACGCAGTCCTCCAGGTTGAGGGCCGGGACGCAGAACTTGCCCCGGTTGGCCGGGGTGAGGTCGATGAACGGCAGCCCCAGCGGCTCGACGGCGTCCCAGTGGCGGGTGGCGTCGGCGGCGGAGGTCGCGTCGAACACCAAGTCGATGTCGTCCTTGGCGTCGACGACCGCGTGGATGCCGTCGGTGCTCGTGGCGACCCCTCGGCCACGGGCCAGTTCGAGGCCGGGTGACTCGGCCCGCCGGCCGGCGAACAGCACACACGTCAGCAGCGGTGAGGTCTCGATCTTCAGCAGCAGATCGGTTCCGATGTTCCCGGTCCCCACGATGGCGCATCGCAGCGGGGCCGGATGCTCTGGCGTCCTCATTCGGTCCTTCCTCTCGCAGTGGGGCGGCCGCCGAGGTGGTCCTGTTGGCTCACACCGAGCGGCGGAGGGTTCACGTCGTGCATCTCCGGTGACAGATAGACCTTCACGCGGGGGCGGGAGCGGCCCGGCTGCCAGGAGAGGTAGTTGTGGATTCCGGTTCCCTCGTCGAGTGCGCGGTGGGCGATGCCGGCGAGCACGCTGTCGTAGCGGCGCAGCGCCTGCGGATGCGCGGCGAGGACCTGGTGGATGCGCCGGCGGACCTGGTCGTCGTGCTCCGCGTAGGTCCACAGCGGTATGTAGAGCGTGGCCGGGGGCCGTTCGAGGGTCTGCGCGTCGAACAGCGACAGACAGGTCACGGGTGGCTGGACGGTGAAGTGGCGGCGCCCGTCCGTCATGGTTCTGCACAGGGCGCGCACCTCCCCCGGTTCGAAGCCCGGGTAGGTCTTGAGGACGGCCGCCACCTCCTCGGCGTCGGCGGCGAAGTGCCGGAAGTAGACCTTCACCCGGGCCTCGGGGTCGTCGGCCAAGTCCAGCGAGAGCAGGAAGGGCACGTCGTAGCCGGGCCGGTGGACATGGGCCTGGACCACGGGCCACAGCTGTCTCGCGCCCATCCGGTCCAGGGCGGTGTAGAGCAGGTCGAACACGCCGTCCGGGCCGTTCACGTCCAGGTAGAACCAGACCTTGAACCGGATCGGGGCGCCGGGGCGCACCTCGGCGCCGTACATGGACACATGCGGTCCATGGGCGTCGTCGGGCAGGAGCCTGTCCGCGACGGCCGACCAGCGGGCGGTGCCGGCGCCGTGGCGTTCGGCGAGCAGCGGCATGAGCGCCCGCGCCGCGCCGGGGTCACGGGCCGGCACGCCCGTCGTCAGTGGCTCCATGGCGAACTGCAGGGCGGGCGTGTCCCCGCCCAGGTCGACGGCGTACTCCACCGGCGACCCGTCGGGGGACACGTCCGACAGGGGGAGGTCGCTCGGACGGGCGGTGCCCCAGTGGTCGGTCATGGCGCGGAACGTCGCGACGAATTCCGTACCGCCGACTCCCAGTCCCAGGGTTTGTGCGGTCTTCTCCAATAGCGTGGCGCAGGCATCTCGGACCGTCGCCGACTCCTCGGTCACCCGGTTCTCCTTGTCAAGATCCACGTCTGGGCGCGGGGTGGTTCACCACATGGCCGGTCGAGGGGTCACTCCTCGCCCATGGCGCGGGCCAGGCTCCGCGGCCGCATGTCGGTCCAGTGCTCCTCGACGAAGTCGAGGCACGCCTGGTGGGTGTCCTCGGCGTGGGCGACGGTCCACCCGGCCGGTACGTCCACGGCCGCGGGCCACATCGAGTACTGACCCTCGTCGTTGACCAGGACCAGGAACGTTCCCTCGGTGTCGTCGAACGGGTTGCCCATCAGTTCTCCTCCTTGGTTGTCGCGTTGCGGGCGATGACGGCCCGGAGGTGTGCTTCAAGAGCCGGGCCGATCAGCTTGAGCGCTTCCGGCGTCATGATCGTGCTGTGGCCGGTGGGGACCGGCTGGTACGTGATCTCGCCGGCGACGAAGTCCCGCCACACCTCGGGGTCGAGCACCCGTTCCCGTTCCTCGGTGGCGCCGAAGATCAGCATGTCGGCGTCGACCCGCTCCGGGCGGTGCCGGGTGGCGATGGTGATGTTGCGGTGCAGGATCTCCATCAGCAGCTGGAACTCGTCCTCGGCGACATTGCCGAGGACCGTGTTGGTGGTGCGGGCCAGCTCCGAGAACTGCGCGAAGGTGAGCTTGCCGCTCGGCAGGGCCGCCGGGTCGATGCCCAGCACTTCGAGGATGCCGCCGTAGACCTTGGCGGTGGCCTCGACGACCTGCTGCTGTTCCTCCTCGGTCAGGGGCCTCGCCGGTTCGGAGTCGAGGGCGACGATGAGCCCGACCTGTTCCCCGGCGGCTTCGAGGCGGGCGGCCATGGCGTGCGCCACGACGCCGCCGAACGACTGCCCGAGCAGGTAGTAGGGCCCGGTCTTCTGCACCTGCCGCATCTCCTCGATGCAGTGGTCGGCGACCTCGATCAGGGTCTCCGGCAGCTCGTCCGGGTGGCTCAGCGCGCGGGACTGCAGCCCGTACACCGGGAAGTCGGGGCTCAGATGCAGCAGCAGGTCGGAGTAGGACCAGCAGATCGCCGCGCCGGGGTGGACGCAGAAGAGCGGCGGGAGTGTGCCCCCGGTGCGCAGCGGGAGGAGGACGTCGAAGGCCCTGTCGGTGCCGTCGGAGCCGAGGTGCTCGGCGAGTTGGGCGACGGTGGGCCCGGCGAAGAAGGCCCGGATCGGGACCTCCGTGCCCATCACCTCGGCGATACGGGCGATGAGCTGGTTGGCCAGCAGGGAGTGGCCGCCCAGGTCGAAGAAGTTGTCCTCGACGCCGATCTGTCCCAGATTCAGCACCTCGGCGAAGAGTCCGCAGAGGATCTCCTCCTGCGGGGTGCGCGGTCCGCGCCCCATGGGTGCCGCGACCGGCGGTGTCGGCAGCGCCTCCCGGTCGACCTTGCCGTTCGGTGTGAGCGGGAAATCCTCCACGGCCGTCACCGCCGCCGGCACCAGATGCTCCGGCAGCGACCTGCGCAGGTCCTCCCGGATGCCGGTGACGTCGGCGTCGGGGCGGGCGAGGATCACGTAGCCGAACAGTGCGGCGTCGCCCTGGCGGTCGGCCCGTACGGCCACGGCGGCCCGTGCGACGGCCGGGTGCTTCGCCAGCGCGGCCTCGACCTCGCCGGGCTCCACCCGCATTCCGCGGATCTTCACCTGGTCGTCGGTACGGCCCACGTACTCCAGCTCGAACGTGTGGTTGAGGCGGCCGAGGTCCCCGGTGCGGTACATCCGTGAGCCGGCCGGGCCGTAGGGGTCGGCGACGAAGCGGCTCGCGGTCAGTCCGGGCCGGTGCAGATAGCCGCGGCCCACGGCCGGACCGGCGACGTACAGCTCGCCGTCGGTGCCGGGCGGCACCATCCGCAGGGCCTCGTCGAGGACGTAGACGCGCATGCCCGGGTTGGGGCGGCCGACCGTGACGCGTGCGCCGTCGGCGACGGTCAGGGGGTCCGTCATCGTGCAGGCCACCGTGGTCTCCGTCTGGCCGTAGACGTTGATCATGCGCCGCCCGGGCGACCAGCGGGCGGCGAGATCGGGGGTGAGGACCTCGCCGCCGAGGAGCAGGCCGCGCAGTTCGGTGAGGCGGTCCGGTGCGTCGGCGGGCAGGCTGGCCAGCACCGACGGCAGGGTCACCAGGTGGGTGATCCGCTGCTCGGCCAGCACCCGGGCCAGCGGCTCGCCCGCGAGGAGGCCCGGCTCGGGGAGGACGAGCGTGCCGTGCGCGGCGAACGCCACGACGAGGTCCATGACGGAGGCGTCGAAGCTGGGCGAAGAGAGCTGCAGGACACGGGAGTTCGGGCCGAAGCCCCAGCGGTCCCGCCATGCCTCGGCCGCGTCGGCCAGGCCCGCGTGGGTGATCACCGCGCCCTTGGGCCGGCCGGTCGATCCGGAGGTGTAGATGACGTAGGCGGGGTGGTGCGGGCCCAGGGCGGCCGAGCGGTCCCGGTCGGTCGGGTTGGTGTCCGGCATGCCTTCCCCTCGCGTGAGGGTGGCCGGGTCGTCGATGTCGAACACCGGCTGCTCGGCGCCGAGTCGGGCGGCCCCGGAGGCGTCCGTCACGACCAGGCCCGGCCGGGCGTCCTCGCACAGATACGCCACCCGGTCGGCCGGGTAGGCCGGGTCGATCGGCAGGTAGGCCGCCCCGCTCTTGGCGATGGCGAGGACGGTGACGACCTGGGGGACACCGCGCGGCAGCAGCACGGCGACCAGGTCCTCCGGGCCGACGCCCCGGTCGATCAGCGCCCGCGCCATCCGGTTGGCCCGGCTGTTCAGCTCGGCGTAGGTGAGGTCCGTGGCGCCGTCGGTCACGGCGATCGCGGACGGGTCGGCCGTCGCCCAGGTCTCGAACAGCCACGGCAGCGTTCCCGGCACGGGATCAGCGATGTTGGCTTCCGCCCCGCTCGTCACGTCAAGTCCTCCGATGGGTTGGTGGGGAGAGTCGGCGACGTCGCGCAGCAAGGTGCCGAACGCGTCGAGGAAGCCGTCGATGGTCGCGGCGTCGTAGAGATCGGTGGCGTACTCGGCGGCGAGGATCAGCCCGGCGGGCCGGCCCCTCTCGTCGAACGTCTCGACCGCGTTGACGGTGAGGTCCACCCGGGCCACTCCGGTCTCGACGCCGTCCAGCTGCGGCCGCGCGGTCAGACCGGCCAGTTCGAACTCGGCCTCCGGTGTGTTCTGCAGGGCGAGTTGGACCTGGAAGAGCGGGTGGTGCGCGGGCGAACGGTCGGGGTTGAGCTTCTCCACCAGGTGGTCGAAGGGGATGTCCTGATGGGCGTAGGCGGCCAGGCTGGTGTCGCGCACCCGCTCCAGGAGCTGGACGAAGCTGGGGCCGCCCGAGGTGTCGATGCGCAGCACCAGCGTGTTGATGAAGAAGCCGATCAGGTCGTCGAGGGCGTCGTCGACGCGCCCGGCGATCGGTGCGCCCACGGGGATGTCGGTGCCGGCCCCGCTGCGGGTCAGCTGTGCGCCGAGCGCCGCCTGGAGGGCCATGAACAGGGTGGCTCCGTTGCCGCGTGCCAGCGCCCGCAGGGCCTGGTGGAGGTCGGCGTCGAGGGTGCGGGTCAGCGTCGCACCCCGGTTGCCGGCCTCCTCGGGGCGCGGTCGGTCGGTCGGCAGTGTCACCAGTCGTGGCAGGTCGGCCAGTTGGTCCCGCCAGTGGGCGAGCTGGCGGCCGATCCGGCTGTCCGGGTCGGTGTCGTCGCCGAGCATCCGGCGCTGCCACAGCGCGTAGTCCGCGTACTGCACCGGCAGTGGTGCCCAGGACGGGGCGCGGCCCGCCGCGCGTTCCTCGTACGCGGTCGTCAGGTCGCGGGCCAGCGGCCGCATCGACCAGCCGTCGGCGGCGATGTGGTGGACGACCAGCAGCAGCACCCATGCGTCGGGGCCCGTGGTGAACAGCCGGGCCCTGAGCGGGATTTCCCGCGACAGGTCGAACGCGTGCCGGGAGGCGTCCCGGAGGGCCCGCGTCAGATCGTCCTCGGAGATCTCACGCACCGGCAGGTCGATGTCCCCCACGTCCAGGATGTGCTGGTGCGGCACGCCCCTCTGCTCGGCGAAGACGGTGCGCAGCGCCTCGTGCCGGGCCACCACGTCGCCCAGGGCGGACCGCATCGCGGCCACGTCGAGAGCACCGGACAGCCGTATCGCCAGAGGCGAGTTGTAGGTCGCCGACGGGCCCTGAAGCTTGTGCAGGAACCACAGCCGCCGCTGTGCGAACGACAAGGGCAGCAGGTCGGGGCGGGGCTCCGGCACGAGGGCGGGCACCGTGCTGTCGGGGCCCGCGCCCCGGGCCAGTACCGCGGCGAGCCGGGCGGGTGACGGCGCGGCGAACACCTGCCGCAGGGGCACATCGATGCCGAGGACGGCTCGGATGCGGCTGGTGAGCCGGGTGGCGAGCAGCGAGTGGCCGCCGAGGTCGAAGAAGCCGTCGTCGACGCCGACCCGGGGCAGGCCGAGGAGGTCGGCGAACAGCTCGCAGAGGATCTCCTCGTACGGGTCGCGCGGGCCCCGGTCCTCGGTGCCGGTGGTCATGAACCCGGGGTCCGGCAGGGCCTTGCGGTCGATCTTCCCGTTCGGGGTGAGGGGGACGCGTTCGATCGGTGTGATCGTGGCAGGGACCATGTGGTCGGGCAGCAGGGCCTTGACCGTGGCGCGCAGTTCAGACACGAACTCGCCGGCGTTCCGGGCGAGGGAGGGCACGTTGGCGACCGCTTCCGGGCTGCCCGGCCGGTAGACGTCCGCGAGGGGCGTGTCGTCGCCGATGTCGGCGAGCAGCACCACGTCGTAGGTGTCCCGGTTCCTCGGCGACCAGGTCGGCACCGCCCGCCGGCCGTGGTCGGCCGCCCACTGGCGTATCCGTTCGGGATGCAGCCGGGGGTCGGCAGGGTCGGCCAGCCGGGGGTTGGGTATCCCGGTGATCCGTGCCGGTGCCGTCAGCTCGTCCAGGGCGGTGAGGTCGTCCAGGGCGGTGAGGTCGCGGCCCCAGACCAGCTCCGGCAGGTCCCCGACCGGCCGCGTGGCGGCGGTGTGCAGCACCACCTCGTAGCGGTAGGCGGTCAGTTCGTTGTCGGCGTCGCCCCGCTTGAGCAGCACCTCGACGCCGGTCAGCCGGGGGTGCTGGAGGGCGGTGAAGAACTCGGGGGCGAGGAGGAGTTCCTTCTCGACGGCCACCGCGTGGTCCACGGCGGACGCCCCCGATCCGGGGTACCGGAACCGCTGGACCGCCGTGTGCAGCGCCCGCAGCAGTCCGTGGTGCCGTACGTCGCCGACGACGATGCGGCCGCCCTCGGCGAGCAGGTCGATCGCCTTGTCCAGTACGTCGCGCAGATAGTCGGCGCTGGGGAAGTACTGGACGACCGAGTTGAGCACGATGGTGTCGAAGTGGCCCCGGGGCAGCTCCGCCATGTCGTGCGCCGGCCGGCACCGCAGGTGGACGTGCTCCCAGTGCCGCTCCCGCGCGTACTCCCGCAGCCGGTCCACGGCGGCGGCCGAGAAGTCCGTGGCCCAGTACTCCTCGGTCCGCTCGACCAGCGGGATCATCACCAGGCCGGAGCCGGCGCCGATTTCGAGCACCCGGCGAGGAGCGAACCGGGCTACCTGTTCCACGGCGGACCGCTGCCACTGGCGCATCTGGTCGATGGGGATGGGCGCCCCGGTGAAGGAGCTGTTCCAGCCCTCGAAGTCCGTGCCCGGCTCGCGCGACAGTCCTCCGTAGACCTCGTGGTAGATGCTGCGCCATTCGTCGAGTTGGTCGTCGAAGTCCGCCGTGGTTCC
This sequence comes from Streptomyces sp. NPDC002643, assembly GCF_053592555.1. Taxonomy (NCBI): domain Bacteria; kingdom Bacillati; phylum Actinomycetota; class Actinomycetes; order Kitasatosporales; family Streptomycetaceae; genus Streptomyces; species Streptomyces sp. NPDC002643. Next base: position 105,332 of record NZ_JBSFVY010000026.1, on the reverse strand, counting down.
CTCGTCGGCCGGTACGACGTAGGCGGCGAGCGATAGGGCTCCCGAGCGGTCCTCGCGCGGTACGACGACGGCACGCGCGACGGAGGTCTGTGCGGCGAGGACGCGTTCCACCTCGCCGGGTTCGACGCGGAAGCCGCGGATCTTGACCTGTTCGTCGGTGCGGCCGAGGTACTCCAGCTCCCCGTCGCCGTTCCAGCGGACCAGGTCACCCGTGCGGTACATCCGTGTCCCGGCCGGACCGTACGGATCGGCGACGAAACGCGACGCCGTCAGGCCCGCACGCCGGCCGTAGCCCCGGGCCAGACCCTCGCCCGCGATGTACAGCTCACCCGGCACACCCGGCGCCACCAGCCCCAGCGACCCGTCCAGCACGTACAGCCGGGTGTTGAGGGCGGGTGTGCCGATGGGCACGGGGGGTTCGTTCAGGTCGCGGGTCTGGCTGGCGACGACGGTCGACTCGGTGGGGCCGTAGGCGTTGACCATACGGCGGCCGGGCGACCAGGCCCGCAGCAGTTCGGGCGGGCATGCCTCGGCGCCGACGATGAGGGTCCGGAAGCCGGTCAGGTCCTGCGGTGCCTCGGGCGGCAGGGTGCTCAGCACGGACGGCGGGATCAGGGCGTGGGTGATGCGGTGGTCGGCGAGCGCCCGCGCCAGTTCGTCACCGGCGAGGCGGTCGGCCGAGGCGATCACCAGGGCGGCGCCGGAGTCCAGGGCCCAGACGAGTTCCAGGACGGCGGCGTCGAAGCTCGGCGACGAGAACTGCATGATCCGGCTGTCGCCGTCGGCGGCGCAGCGCTGTCGCAGGGTGGCGGCGAGGCTCGTGAGTCCTCGGTGGGTGATGACGACGCCCTTGGGCAGGCCGGTCGAGCCTGAGGTGTAGATGACGTACGCCGGGTGGTCCACTCCCACCGGACGCACCCGGTCCCCGTCGCCGGGGTTGTGCTCGGGCAGCCCCTCGAACACCTCCGACTCGCCGATCACCAACGCCGGTTCGGCATCCCGCAGCAGATACTCCACCCGCGCCCGCGGATAGGCCGGGTCCACCGGCAGATACGCCGCACCCGCCTTCGCCACGCCCAGCACCGCCGCGATCTGCGCCGCACCGCGCGGCAACAGCACACCCACGACATCCTCGGCGCCCACACCACGCCCGATCAGATGCCAGGCGACACGGTTGGCGTACGCGTTCAACTGCGCGTACGACCAGCTGAGATCCCCCTCGACAACGGCCACCGCGTCCGGAGTCGCCGCCACGCGACGCTCGAACAGCTCCGCCAACGTCACCATGTCGACCTCGGCCTTCGCCGTCCCCCACTGCTCCAGCAGGCGAAGGCGTTCGTCCGTGCCGAGGAGGTCCACCTCGCTCAGCCGGGACCCCGGTGTCGTCACCATGGCTTTCAGGACACGCACCCAGCGTGCCGTGAACGCCTCGATCGTGGAGCGGTCGTACAGATCGGTGGAGAACTCCACGACCCCGGTGAGACCGGCCGGGCTGCCGTCGGCCGAGGTGGTCTCGGTGAGGCTCAGCGACAGGTCGAAGCGGGAGGTGCCGGTGCCCTGTCCCTCCTGCCGTACCCGCAGGTCGGAGAGGGTGAAGTCGGCCTCGGCGTTGTTCTGCAGGACCATGGCGATCTGGAACAGCGACTGATGCGACGCCGACCGCAGCGGGTTGATCTTCTCGACGAGGTACTCGAAGGGAATGTCCTGGTGGGCGTAGGCGGCGAGGCTGGTGTCGCGTACGCGCTGGAGCAGCTCGGTGAAGGTCGGGTCGTCGGACGTGTCGGTGCGCAGCACCACCATGTTGACGAAGAAGCCGACCAGGTCGTCGAGTTGTTCGTCGGTGCGGCCGGCCACGCCCGCGCCGACCACCACATCCGTGCCGGCGCCGGACCGGGTCAGCAGCGCGGACAGCGCCGTCTGCAGCACCATGAACAGTGTCGAACCGGTCTGCCGGGCCAGCGTCATCAGCTCGGCGTGCAGGGAATCGTCGACCTGGAAGGTACTCACGTCACCCTGGTAGCCGGCCACCGCCGGCCGTGGGCGGTCGGTGGGCAGGGTCACCTGCTCCGGCAGACCGGCCAGCCGGTCCCGCCAGAAGGCGAGCTGGCGGCCGAACTCGCTGTCGGGGTCGGTGTCGTCCCCGAGCAGTTCCCGGTGCCAGAGGCTGTAGTCGGCGTACTGCACCGGCAGCGGGGACCAGTCCGGGGTCCGGCCGGCCTCGCGGGCGGCGTACGCCGTGGCCAGGTCGCGGGCCAGCGGCCGCAGTGACCAGCCGTCGGCGACGATGTGGTGCAGGACCAGCGTCAGCACCCACTCGTCGTGGCCGACCGCGAAGAGCGAGGCCCGCAGCGGGATTTCGGCGGCCAGGTCGAACCGGTGGCGTGCCGCGTCCCGCACCTCCTCGTCGAGGGCGGCGCCGTCGGCCTCGCGCACCGGGAGCCGCACCGTGACCTCGGCCATGTCCAGGATGCGCTGGTACGGCTCACCGTCGTGCTCGCCGAAGACGGTGCGCAGCGCCTCGTGCCGGGCGACCACATCGGCCAGCGCCATCCGCAGCGCGGGCACCTGGAGGGGCCCCGTCAGCCGCAGCGCGAGCGGCATGTTGTACGTCGGCGACGGGCCTTCCAGCTTGTGCAGGAACCACAGCCGCTGCTGGGCGAACGACAGCGGCAGCACCTCGGGGCGCGGCAACGGCACGAGGGCGCCCCTGGCCGGGGAGTGCGCTTCGAGGACGGTCCGGGCCAGCGCGGCCGGGGTCGAGGCCTCGAAGAGGGTGAGCAGCCGGACCTCGATGCCGAGTTCGGCACGGATGCGGCTGATCAGCCGGGTGCCCAGCAGGGAGTGTCCGCCCAGGTCGAAGAAGCTGTCCTCCACACCGACCCGGTCCAGCCCGAGGATCTCGGCGAAGAGCCCGCACAGGATCTCTTCCTCCGGTGTACGGGGGTCGCGTCCCCCCGAGGTCTCGAACTCGGGTTCCGGCAGCGCCTCGTGGTCGAGCTTGCCGTTCGGTGTGAGCGGGAACTCCGGCAGCGTCACGAGCGCGGCCGGCACCAGGTGGTCGGGCAGCAGCCGGCGGAGGTCCTCGCGTACGGCCCCGGAGTCGACGCCGGGGTGTGCGGGGACCAGGTAGCCGACCAGCGCGGGGTCGCCCCGTCGATCGCCACGGACCACCACGACGGCGCGGGCCACATCGGGATGCGCCGCCAACGCGGCCTCGACCTCGCCGGGTTCGACGCGGATGCCCCGGATCTGGAGCTGATGGTCGGAGCGGCCGAGGTATTCGAGTTCGCCGTCGGCGTTCCAGCGGACCACATCACCCGTGCGGTACATCCGCGAACCGGGCGGGCCGTACGGATCGGCGACGAACCGGGACGCCGTCAGCCCGAAACGGCCCAGATAGCCACGGGCCACACCCGCACCGGCGATGTACAGCTCCCCCCGCGAACCCCGGGGCACCAGCCCCAGCCCCGCGTCCAGTACGTACACCCGCGTCCCCGCCAGCGGAGCACCGATCGGATGCGCGTCCCCCGACAACGGGCGGCTCACCGACGCCGCCACCGTCGTCTCCGTCGGACCGTACAGATTCGTCATCCGCCGACCCACCGACCAACGACGCACCAACTCCGCCGAACACGCCTCACCACCCACCACAAGGCTCCGCAACTCCGGCAGCGCATCCGGCGCGCCGTCCGGCAACGTCGCCAGCACCGACGGCGGCACGAACGCGTGCGACACCCCCGCACCCGCCAACAACCCGGCCAACTCCTCACCGGCCAGCCGCTTTTCGCGGGCGACGACGAGGGCGGCTCCGGCGCCGATGGCCATCATCAGTTCGAGGACGGAGGCGTCGAAGCTCGGCGAGGCCAGGAGCAGGACCCGGCTGTCGCGGTCGACGTCGGTGCGCTCCCCCGTTCCGGCGGCGAGCGCGGCCAGGCCACGGTGGGTCACGACGACGCCCTTGGGCAGGCCGGTGGAGCCGGAGGTGTAGATGACGTACGCCGGGTTGTCGACGTCGACCGGCCGGACGCGGTCCAGGGCACCCGGGTCCTGCTCGGGCAGGCCCTCGAACACCTCCGACTCGTCGATCACCAGCGCCGGTTCGGCGTCCCGCAGCAGATGTTCCACCCGGGCCTGCGGATAGGTCGGGTCGATCGGCAGATACGCGGCGCCCGCCTTGCCGATCCCGAGCAGGGTGGCGATCTGCGTCGCACCGCGCGGCATCAGCACACCGACGACGTCCTCGGCGCCCACACCCCGCCCGATCAGGTGCCAGGCGACACGGTTGGCGTACGCGTTGAGCCGCGCGTACGACCAGTTGGTCTCCCCCTCGACCACCGCGAGCGCGTCCGGGGTCGCCGCGACGCGACGCTCGAACAGCTCGGTCAGGGTCGCCGGTCGTACCGTCGGCTCGCTGTACGCCCAGCGGGTCAGCTGGTCGCGCTCGCCGTCGAGCAGCAGGTCCACGGACCCGATCCGCTGCTCCTGGTCGCGTGCGACGGCGGCGAGGAACCGCAGCCAGCGCCCGATGAACGCCTCGATGGTCGCGGCGTCGTAGAGGTCGGTGGCGTATTCGACGGCGCCGATGACACCGGCGGCGACGCCTTCGGCGCTCTGCTGCTCCGCGAGGCTGATGAACAGGTCGACGCGGGACAGCCCGGTGCTGACGCCCTCCATGCGGGTGCGCAGGCCGGGCAGGTCGAAGCCGGTCTCCGGGTTGTTCTGGAAGGCCAGCAGCACCTGGAACAACGGGCTGTGCGCGGTGCTGCGCTGCGGATTGAGCTTCTCCACCAGGAACTCGAACGGCACGTCCTGATGCGCGTACGCCGCCAGCGAAGTCTCACGCACCTGCCTCAGCAGTTCGTCGAAGCGGGGATCGCCCGAGGTGTCGGTGCGCAGGACCAGGGTGTTGACGAAGAAGCCCACCAGATCGTCGAGCGCTTCGTCGGTACGACCGGCGATGGGGCTGCCGATGGGCACATCGGTGCCCGCGCCCGAACGCGTCAGCACCGCGGCTAGGGCCGCCTGGAGCACCATGAAGAGCGTCGTACCGCTGTGCCGGGCCAGCGCGAGCAGATCGGCGTGCAGGTCGGCGTCGATGCGGAACATGCACACATCGCCCGCGTACGACGCCGTCTGCGGTCGCGGGCGGTCGGTCGGCAGGGTCACCTGCTCCGGCAGGCCAGCCAACTGGCCTTGCCAGTAGGTGAGTTGACGTCCGAACACGCTGTCCGGGTCTGTCTCGTCACCGAGCAGCCGCCGCTGCCACAGGGTGTAGTCCGCGTACTGCACCGGCAAGGGCGCCCAAGACGGGGCACGCCCCGCCACGCGCTCCTCGTACGCCGTCGTCAGGTCCCGCGCCAGCGGTCCCAACGACCAGCCGTCGGCAGCTACATGGTGCACGACCAGCAGCAGCACCCACTCATCGCGGCCGGTAGTGAACAGCCGGGCCCGCAAGGTGATCTCACGCGCGAGATCGAACGCGTAGCGGGCCGCCTGCCGCAGCGCACCCGGCAACTCCTCCTCCGACACCTCATGCACCGGCAGATCGACCTCACCGGCATCGAGGACCCGCTGATACGGCACGCCATCCGACTCCGCGAACACCGTCCGCAACGCCTCATGACGACCCACCACATCACCCAGCGCCGCCCGCAACGCCCCCACATCCAACGCACCCGACAACCGGACCGCCAACGGCGAGTTGTACGTCGCCGACGGACCCTCCAACCGATGCAGGAACCACAACCGCCGCTGAGCCGACGACAACGGCAACAACCCAGGACGCGCCACCCGCTCCAACGCCACCTGAACCCGGCCCTCACCCTCACCCAGCACCACCGCCAGCTCCGCCGGCGAAGGCGCCGCGAACAGGGCGCGGGGCGCCAGCTCGCAGCGGAACGCCTTACGGATGCGGATGATGAGCCGGGTGGCGAGCAGCGAGTGGCCGCCGAGGTCGAAGAAGCTGTCGTCGGGTCCCACGTGCGGTACGTCGAGGACCTGGGCGAAGAGGAGGCAGAGCAGTTCCTCCTGCGGGGTACGCGGTGCGCGGGTACGGCCGCCGGTCTGCTCGGGGTCCGGAAGTGCCCGCTCGTCGATCTTCCCGTGCGCGGTGCGGGGGATCTCGTCCAGCACGACGACGGCCGACGGCACCAGGTGCTCGGGCAGTTCGTTCTGCGACCACGCGCGCAGGTCGCCGCCGTCGAGGGTCCGGCCGGCGGACGGTACGGCGTATGCCAGGAGGTGCAGGTCGTCGTGGGGGCCGGGTCGGACGATCACGGCGGCCTGGGCGACGGCGGGGTGCCGGAGCAGCGCGGACGCCACTTCGCCGGGTTCGACGCGGAAGCCGCGGATCTTGACCTGTTCGTCGGTGCGGCCGAGATACTCCAGCTCCCCGCCGGCGTTCCAGCGGACCAGGTCACCCGTGCGGTACATCCGTGTCCCGGCCGGACCGTACGGATCGGCGACGAAACGCGACGCCGTCAGGCCCGCACGCCGGCCGTAGCCCCGGGCCAGACCCTCGCCCGCGATGTACAGCTCACCCGGCACACCCGGCGCCACCAACCCCAGCGACCCGTCCAGCACGTACAACCGGGTGTTGGCCACCGGACCGCCGATCGGCGGGGAGCCGGGCGACAGTTCCCCGCTCATCGATGCGCAGACGGTCGACTCGGTGGGGCCGTAGGCGTTGACCATGCGGCGGCCGGGCGACCATCGTGCGGTCAGCTCGGGTGTGCACGCCTCGCCCGCCACCACCAGGGTGTGGAGGCCGGGCAGTTGGGCGGCGGCCTCGGCGGGCAGGGTCGCCAGTACGGTGGGCGGCAGGGTGAGGTGGGTGACGCGCTGCTCGCGCAGGACGGCCGCCAGGTCGTCGCCGGCGAGGCGGTCGGTCTCGGGCAGCACCAGGGCGGCGCCCGAGCCGAGGGCCATCACGAGTTCCCAGACGGTGGCGTCGAAGCCGAGCGCGGCGAACTGCAGCACCCGGGAGCCCTCACCGGCCCCGAGCCGCCGCTGGGTCGCCGCCATGCTCGCGAGTCCGCGATGGGTCACCACGACGCCCTTGGGCAGGCCGGTCGAGCCTGAGGTGTAGATGACGTACGCCGGGTGGTCCACTCCCACCGGACGCACCCGGTCCCCGTCGCGGGGGTTGTGCTCGGGCAGTCCCTCGAACGACTCCGACTCGCCGATCACATACGCCGGTTCGGTGTCGCCCAGCACGTAATCCACTCGTGCCCGCGGATAGGCCGGGTCGATCGGCAGATACGCCGCGCCCGCCTTCGCCACGCCCAGCACGGCCGCGATCTGCGCCGCACCGCGCGGCAACAGCACACCCACGACGTCCTCGGCGCCCACACCACGCCCGATCAGATGCCAGGCGACACGGTTGGCGTACGCGTTCAACTGCCCGTACGACCAGCCGGACTCCCCCTCGACCACCGCCACCGCGTCCGGAGTCGCCGCGACGCGACGCTCGAACAGCTCCGCCAACGTCACCATGTCGACGCCGACCTGCGCCGTCCCCCACTGCTCCAGCAGGCGAAGGCGTTCGTCCGTGCCGAGGAGGTCGACTTCGCTCAGCCGGGACCCCGGTGTCGTCACCATGGTCTTCAGCAGGCGTGCCCAGCGTGCCGTGAACGCCTCGATCGTGGAGCGGTCATACAGATCGGTGGAGAACTCCACCACACCGGTGAGACCGGCCGGGCTGCCGTCGGGGGCGGCGGCCTCGACGATGTTGATGGAGAGGTCGACGCGGGAGACGCCGGTGTCGATGGAGGTGCCGGAGGCGGTGACGCCCGGCAGGTCGATGTTCTGCTCGGCGGTGTTCTGCAGTCCGAACAGGATCTGTACGAGCGGGTGATGGGCGGCGGACCGGTGCGGGTTGAGCCGTTCCACGAGGTACTCGAAGGGCATGTGCTGGTGGGCGTAGGCGGCCAGGGAGGTCTCCCGCACCCGGGTGAGCAGGTCGCTCAGCGTGGGGTCGCCAGCGGTGTCGGTGCGCAGCACCAGCATGTTGACGAAGAGGCCGACCAGGTCCTCCAGACGGTCGTCGGTGCGCCCGGCGATGGGTGAGCCGACCGCGATGTCGGTTCCGGCGCCGAGCCGGGTCAGCACCCCGGCCAGGCCCGTCTGAAGGATCATGAACAGGGTGGTGCCGGTCTCCCGGGCCAGGTGGACGAGTTCGGCGTGCTGGTGGGCGTCGAGGTCGAAGGTGACCGTCTCGCCGTGGTAGCCGGCGACGGCGGGACGCGGCCGGTCGGTGGGCAGGGTCATCTGGTCGGGCAGTTCCGCCAGTTCCTCCAGCCAGTAGGCGACCTGGCGGCTGAAGACGCTGTCGGGGTCGTCGTCGGTGCCGAGGTGCTCGCGCTGCCAGAGCGTGTAGTCGGCGTACTGCACGGCGAGCGGCTGCCACGCCGGTGCGGTGCCGGCCCGGCGGCCGGTGTATGCGGCCGTCAGGTCGGACACGAGGACCTGCAGCGACCAGCCGTCGGCGACGATGTGGTGCAGGACCAGCGTCAGCACCCACTCGCCGGGCCCGGTCGCGAACAGCCACGCTCGCAGCGGGATCTCACGGGCCAGGTCGAACTCGTACCGGGCCGCCTCGCGCAGCGCCTGCGGCAGTTCCTCCTCGCCGGTCTCACGGATCTCCAGCTCGGGCATGGCCTCGGCCACGTCCAGGATGCGCTGGCAGGGGGTGGCGCCCTGCTCGGCGAAGACGGTGCGCAGCGCCTCGTGCCGGGCGACGACGTCGGCCAGCGCCGCCCGCAGCGCCGGGACGTCCAGGTCACCGGAGAGCCGTATGGCCAGCGGGGAGTTGTAGGTCGCCGAGGGGCCTTCCAGCTTGTGCAGGAACCAAAGGCGCTGCTGGGCGAACGACAGCGGCAGCGCCTCGGGGCGGGGCATCGGCCGCAGTCGGGCCGGGACGGGGCCGCCCTCCACCAGCCGGTCGGCGAGCCGACGGGGGGTCGGGGCGTTGAAGAAGGTCCGCATCGGCACATCGACGCCGAGCGCGCCGCGTATCCGTGAGATCAGCCGGCCGGCCAGGAGGGAATGGCCGCCGAGGTCGAAGAAGTTGTCCTCGGCGCCGATCCGGGTGATCCCGAGGACGTCGGCGAACACCGACCGCAGGATCTCCTCCTGGGGTGTGCCCGGCGATCGGTTGTCCGCGCCCGTGGTGACCGGGCGCGGCACGGGAAGCGCGTTGCGGTCCAGCTTGCCGTTCGGGGTCAGCGGAAACTCGTCGAGTACGACGACCGCGGCCGGCACCAGATAGTCGGGCAGTTCACGGCGCAGTTCCTCGCGCAGCCGAGCGGCGTCGGCCGGCTCCTCCCCGGACGTGACATCGGACATGACATACGCGTACAGCGTCTGGAAGCCGTGCTGGTCGGGGCGGGCGACCACGACGGCCCGTGAGACGCCGAGCTGCCGCCGCAGCGCGGCCTCGACCTCGCCGGGCTCGACGCGGATGCCCCGGATCTTGAGCTGGTCGTCGGAGCGGCCGAGGTATTCGAGTTCGCCGTCGGCGTTCCAGCGGACCACATCACCCGTGCGGTACATCCGCGAACCGGGCGGGCCGAAGGGGTCGGCGACGAACCGGGACGCAGTCAGCCCGAAACGGCCCAGATAGCCACGGGCCACACCCGCACCGGCGATGTACAGCTCCCCCCGCGAACCCCGGGGCACCAGCCCCAGCCCCGCGTCCAGTACGTAAACCCGCGTCCCCGCGAGCGGAGCACCGATCGGATGGGAATCCCCCGACAGCGGGCGGCTCACCGACGCCGCCACCGTCGTCTCCGTCGGACCGTACAGATTCGTCATCCGCCGACCCACCGACCAACGACGCACCAACTCCGCCGAACACGCCTCACCACCCACCACAAGGCTCCGCAACTCCGGCAGCGCATCCGGCGCGCCGTCCGGCAACGTCGCCAGCACCGACGGCGGCACGAACGCGTGCGACACCCCCGCACCCGCCAACAACCCGGCCAACTCCTCACCCGACAGGCGGCCGGGTTCGGGCATCACCAGGACGGCGCCCGCGTGGAACGTGGTGAGGAACTCGAAGACGGAGACGTCGAAGCTCGGCGAGGTGAGCTGGAGCACCCGGCTGTCCCGGTCGATGTCCGCCCGCTCGCCACCGCTGACCGCCAGCGCGGCCAGACCCGTGTGGGTGACGACCGTGCCCTTGGGCCGGCCCGTGGACCCGGAGGTGTAGATGACGTACGCCGGGTGCTCGACCCGCTGGGCGGTGCGCCGGTCGGCGTCGGTCGGGTCGGTCGCCGGCAGGTCCCGGAGAGCGGAGGCCACGGCCGGGTCGTCGACCGTGATCGTGTCGATTGCGCCAACGGCCGTCGTGGGCGCGTCGATCCCGGCGGCGGCCGTCGTGGGCGCGTCGATCCAGGCGACCGTGTCCGCGTGGGCGGTGTCGGTGAGCAGGACCTTCGGCCCGGCGTCCTCGATGAGATAGCCGACCCGTTCCGCCGGGTAGGCCGGGTCGATCGGCAGGAACGCGGCGCCCGCCTTGCCGATCCCGAGCAGGGTGGCGATCTGTGTCGCGCTGCGCGGCATCAGCACGCCCACGACGTCCTCGGCGCCCACACCCCGCCCGATCAGATACCGGGCGACGCGGTTGGCGTGCGCGTTGAGCCGCGCGTACGACCAGGTGAGGTCCCCCTCGACCACGGCGGTCGCGTCCGGGGTCGCGGTGGCCGCAGCTTCGAAGATCGCCGGCCAGACCCGTTGCCCGGGGGCCTCGGCGTCGCGTCCGGACAGGGCGAGGACCGTCGCGGTCTCCTCGTCGGAGAGCAGGTCGACGGCGTTGATACGGCGGCCCGGGTCCTCGACGGCCGTCCGCAACATCCGTACGAGGCGAGCTGTGAACGACTCGACGGTGCTCGCGTCGTACAGATCGGTCGCGTACTCGACGGCGCCCCGGATGCCCTGCGGTGAGCCGTCGTCGCCGAACGTCTCGGTGATGTTGAGGGTGAGGTCGACACGGGACACTCCGGTGACGATCTCGTCGGGCTCGGCGCGCAGACCGGGCAGGTCGAAGCTGGTCTCCGGGTTGTTCTGGAAGGCCAGCAGCACCTGGAACAACGGGCTGTGCGCGGTGCTGCGCTGCGGATTGAGCTTCTCCACCAGGTGCTCGAAGGGCACGTCCTGGTGGGCGTAGGCGGCCAGGGACGTGTCGCGCACCCGACGCAGCAGCTCGTCGAAGTCCGGGTTCCCGGAGGTGTCCGTCCGCAGGACCAGGGTGTTGACGAAGAAGCCCACCAGATCGTCGAGCGCTTCATCGGTACGACCGGCGACCGGGCTGCCGATGGGCACATCGGTGCCCGCGCCCGAACGCGTCAGCACCGCGGCGAGGGCCGCCTGGAGCACCATGAAGAGCGTCGCACCGCTGTGCCGGGCCAGCGCGAGCAGATCAGCGTGCAGGTCGGCGTCGATGCGGAACATGCACACATCGCCCGCGTACGACGCCGTCTGCGGTCGCGGGCGGTCGGTCGGCAGGGTCACCTGCTCCGGCAGGCCCGCCAACTGATCGCTCCAGTAGGCCAGTTGACGTTCGATCACACTGTCCGGGTCTGTCTCGTCACCGAGCAGCCGCCGCTGCCACAGGGTGTAGTCCGCGTACTGGACCGGCAAGGGCGCCCAAGACGGGGCACGCCCCGCCACGCGCTCCTCGTACGCCGTCGTCAGGTCACGGGCCAGCGGTCCCAACGACCAGCCGTCGGCGGCGACATGGTGCACGACCAGCAGCAGCACCCACTCATCGCGGCCGGTAGTGAACAGCCGGGCCCTCAACGGGATCTCGCGCGAGAGATCGAACGCGTAGCGGGCCGCCTGCCGCAGCGCACCCGGCAACTCCTCCCCGGACACCTCATGCACCGGCAGATCGACCTCACCGGCATCAAGGACCCGCTGATACGGCACGCCGTCCGACTCCGCGAACACCGTCCGCAACGCCTCATGACGACCCACCACATCACCCAGCGCCGCCCGCAACGCCCCCACATCCAACACACCCGACAAACGGAGCGCCAACGGCGAGTTGTACGTCGCCGACGGACCCTCCAACCGATGCAGGAACCACAACCGCCGCTGAGCCGACGACAACGGCAACAACCCAGGACGCGCCACCCGCTCCAACGCCACCTGAACCCGGCCCTCACCCTCACCCAGCACCACCGCCAGCTCCGCCGGCGAAGGCGCCGCGAAGATCTGGCGCAGGAGGGCCTCGACGCCCAGTACCGAGCGGATGCGGCTGGTCAGGCGGGTGGCGAGCAGGGAGTGACCGCCGAGGTCGAAGAAGCTGTCGTCGACGCCGACCCGCTCCAGGCCCAGGATGTCGGCGTACAGCTCGCACAGGATCTGCTCCTGCGGGGTCCGTGGCCGACGGCCGTCCGAGACCATCACCTCCGGGTCCGGCAGCGCTCGGCGGTCGATCTTTCCGTTCGGGGTGACCGGGATTCTCTCGATCGGGGTGATCGTCGCCGGAACCATGTAGTCCGGCAGCAGTGCCTTCAGGGCCGAGCGCAGTTCGGAGACCAGTTCGCCGACCGTACGGGCCACCGCGGGCACGTTGGCCTGCTCGACGGCCTCGGCGGGGCGGTACACATCGGCCAGCGGCTCCGCCTCGGCGGCGTCCGTCAGCACGACGTCGTAGGTGTTCCAGCGATGCGACGACCAGGTCGGCACTGCCCGCATACCGCACGCCGCCGCCCATTGCCGCACGGTCTCGGGCTCCAGCTCGGGCCCCGCCGGGGTCGGCACCGCGTCCGCGCCGTCCAGGGTCCGTATCGCGGCCACGCCGTCGGCCAGCCGGGGGTTGGGGATGTGCGTCACCCGTGCCGGGCCGGTCAGCTGGTCCAGATCGGTGATGTCGCGGCCCCACACGAGGACGGGCAGGTCCGCGAGCCGCCGCGCGGGGGCGGTGTGCAGGACGACCTCGTAGCGGTAGCCGGACAGTTCGGTCGACGCGCCGCCCGCCTTGAGCGACACCTCGACACCGGAGAGGGCCGGATGCTCAAGGGAGGTGAAGAACTCCGGAGCCAGCAGCAGTTCCTTCTCCACCGCCATCGCGCGCTCCACCGCCGCGCGCGTCCCCGGCGTGCCGCGGAAGTCGTGCACGGCCGTCTGGAACACGCGGAGCAGTCCGTAGTGCCGGATGTCGCCGACGATCACCCGGCCGCCGTCGGCGAGCAGATCCATGACCCGCGTCAGCACATCACGCAGATAGTCGGCGCTCGGGAAGTACTGCACCACCGAGTTGATGACGACGGTGTCGAAGCGGTGGCGGGGCAGACCCGAGAGGTCGTGTGCCGCCTGGCAGGACAACCGCACGTGGTCCCAGCCACGTCGGCGGGCGAAGTCGCTGAGCCGGTCGACGGAGACCTGTGAGAGGTCGGTGCCCCAGTACTCGTCGACCTCGTCCGCCAGCGGGGTCATCAGCAGACCGGAACCCGCGCCGATCTCCAGGACCCGGCCGGGGCGGAACCGCAGCACCGCGTCCACCGCGGCGCGCTGCCATGCCCGCATCTCCTCTACAGGGATGGGGCCGCCGGTGAACGAGCTGTTCCAGCCCACGAAGTCATGGCCCGCGTCACCGGAGAAGCCTGTGTAGACCTGGTCGTAGAGGTCGTTCCACTCGGAGAGCTGGTCGTCGAAGCCGTCGGTCGTCGCCTTGGCCGCCAGCACGGTGTACGCGGCCAGGGAGACGGCTCCCGACCGGTCCCGGCGCGGTACCACCACCGCCCGCTCCACCGACGGTTGGCTCGCGAGGACACGCTCGATCTCGCCGGGTTCGACGCGGAAGCCCCGGACCTTCACCTGCTCGTCGGAGCGCCCCAGGTATTCGAGTTCGCCATCGGTGTTCCAGCGGACGACGTCGCCGGTCCGGTACATCCGCGAACCGGGGGCGCCGAACGGGTTGGCGACGAACCGTGTCGCCGTCAGGCCGCCCCGCCCGAGGTAGCCCCGGGCCAGACCCGCGCCGCCGATGTACAGCTCGCCCGGCACGCCGGGGGCGGCGGGCCTCAGGGTCTCGTCCAGGACGTGCAGTTCGGCGTCGAGCATCGGCCTGCCGATCGGGGCGCGTGCCTCGGTCAGCGGGAAGGTGTGCGAGGCGGCGACGGTGCACTCGGTCGGGCCGTACGCGTTCACGAACTCGCGTCCCGGCAGCCACAGTTGGACGAGTTCGGGCGGGCATGCCTCCGCGCCGACGCTGAGCATGCGGAAGTCGGGCAGCCGGCCCGCCGTCTCCGGTGCCAGGGTGCTCAGCGCGGACGGCGGGATGTGCGCGTGGGTGATGCGGTGCTCGGCGAGTGCCTGGGCGAGTTCGTCGCCGGCCAGCCGGTGCCGGCCCGCGATGACCAGCCGGGCGCCGGAGCTGAACGCCCACACCATCTCCAGTACGGAGGCGTCCACGCTGGGCGACGACAGTTGCAGTACGCGGCTGTCCTCGTCCGCCGCGCAGCGTTGCCGCAGGGTCTCGGCGAAGGCGGCGAGGCCGCGGTGGGTCACCACGACGCCCTTGGGACGGCCGGTCGAGCCGGAGGTGTAGATGACGTACGCCGGGTTGTCGACGTTGACGGGCCGGACGCGGTCACGGTCGGTGGGGTTGTCGCGGTCGGTGGCGTCGTCGCGGTCGGTGGGATGGTCGACCGGGCCCGGCCGCCCGTGCGGGAACCCGTCGCCCGGCTCCCCGCCCATGAAACCGTCCTCGTCGACCATGACCAGCTCGCAGGTCAGGTCGGAGGGCAGGTCCTCGGCCCCGGCGCGGGAGGTCAGCACCAGCCGGGGGGCCGAGTCGGTGAGCACATGCCGGTTGCGGCCGTCCGGGAAGACGAGGTCCACCGGTACGTACGCCGCGCCGGACTTGAGCACTCCGAGCAGGGCCGCGACCAGGCGGGCGGAGCGCGGCATCGCGATGCCGACCAGGTCCTCCGGGCCGATGCCCCGGTCGATGAGCCGGCCGGCGACGAGGTTGGCGTGCCGGTTCAGCTCCGCGTAGGTCCAGATGTCGGCGCCGTCGCTCACGGCGATGGCGTCGGGGGTGGCCGCCGCCTGCCGTTCGAAGAGTTCGCCGAAGGTCAGCGGTTCGACGTCCCGCTCGTACCGGCGCCATCCGGCGAGCCGGGACTCGTCCTCGGGGGTGGTGACGTCCAGGGTGTCGATACGGCGGCCGGGGTCCGCGACGACCTGGCGGATCAGCTGGGTCCAGCGCTCGACGACGGCCTGTACCGTCGGCCGGTCGTAGAGGTCGGCGGCGTACTCCACCGTGCCGCTGATGCCGGCGGGGGCGCCGTCGGGTGTCGTGCTCTCCGTGACGCTCAGCGAGAGGTCGAAGCGGGCGGTGCCGGTCGGTACCGTCTCGGCGCGCACCCGGAGTCCGGGCAGGTCGAAGGGGACGGAGGTGTTGTTCTGCAGGACCAGGGCGACCTGGAACAGCGACTGGCGGCCGGCGCTGCGGTGCGGGTTGAGGCTCTCGACCAGCTGCTCGAAGGGGATGTCCTGGTGGCTGTACGCCGCGAGGCTGGTGTCGCGCACCCGGTCGAGCAGGTCCGAGAATCTCGGGGAGCCGGAGGTGTCGGTGCGCAGCACCAGCATGTTGACGAAGAGTCCGACGAGGTCGTCGAGGGCGGGCTCGGAACGGCCGGCGACACCGGCGCCGATGGCGATGTCGGTGCCCGCGCCGAGCCGGGTCAGCAGGGCCGCGAGGGCCGCCTGCAGGACCATGTAGACGGTGGCGCCGTTGCCACGGGCGAGTTCGGTGACGGCGGCGTGCAGTTCGGCGTCCAGGGTGATCGGGACGACGCCGCCCCGGTAGGTCGCCACGGCGGGCCGGGGCCGGTCGCCGTGCACGGTGATCTCGTCGGGAAGCTCGGCGAGTTGCTCGCGCCAGTACCGCAGCTGCTGGGCCAGGGGGCTGGTCGGGTCGTTCTCGTCGCCGAGCAGGGCGCGCTGCCAGAGCGTGTGGTCGGCGTACTGGACGGGGAGCGGCAGCCACTGCGGTGCCGTGCCGTCGCGCCGCGCGGAGTAGGCGGTGACCAGGTCGCGGGCGAGGGGCGCCCCGGACCAGCCGTCACCGGCGATGTGGTGGATGACGAGCATCAGCACGGACTCGTCGGGGCCGAGGACGAGCAGTTCGGCCCGGACCGGGAGCTGCCGCGCCAGGTCGAACGCGTACCGCGCGGACCGGCGCAGTTCCTCGTCCAGGTCCGCCGCGTCGATCCGGCGGACGGGCAGGTCGGGGCGTACCTCGTCGGGGTCGATGATCCGCTGGTAGGGCTGTCCGTCGGTCTCGGGGAAGAGGGTGCGCAGCGGTTCGTGGCGGCGGACCACGTCGGCCAGGGCCTCGGCGAGCGCGGCGGTGTCGACCGTGCCGGTCAGATGCAGGGCGAGCGGCATGTTGTAGGTCGCCGAGGGGCCTTGGAGCCGGTGCAGGAACCACAGGCGTGCCTGGGCGAAGGACAGCGGGATGCGCTCGGGCCGTGGCAGCCGGGTCAGCTCCGGGCGGGCCGGGCCGGCCTCCTGCCGCTGGAGGTGTGCGGCGAGGCCCGCCGGGGTCGGCCGCTCGAAGAAGTCCCGCATGTCGACGTGGAGGCCGAGGGCGCCCCGGACACGGCCGATGAGCCGGCCGGCCAGCAGGGAGTGTCCGCCCAGGTCGAAGAAGTCGTCGTCGAAACCGATGTGCGGCAGTTCGAGGATCTCGGCGAACAGCGTCCGGAGCATGTCCTCCAGCGGGCTGCGCGCGGTCCGCTCCAGTCCGGCCGGGGTGTACCGGGGGTCCGGGAGGGCGTCGCGGTCGACCTTGCCGTTCGGGGTCAGCGGCAGGCTGTCGAGGGGCACGACGCTCGCCGGGACGAGGGACGGCGGCAGTGTGGCGCGCAGTTCGTCGCGCAGTTCGGCCGGGCTCGTCGTGGTGGACGGGGACGGCACCACGTAGGCGATGAGGCGGAGTTCGCCGCGGGTGTCGGCGCGTACGGCGACGGCCGCGTCCACGAGGTCGGCCCGGCGCCGCAGGACCGCTTCGAGTTCGCCGGGCTCCACCCGGGCGCCTCGGATCTTGACCTGGTCGTCGGCGCGGCGCAGGAACTCCAGCCGGCCGTCCGGGTGGCGCACGCCGACGTCGCCGGTGCGGTACATCCGCGCGCCGGGCGGTCCGTAGGGGTCGGCGAGGAAGCGGGTGGCGGTCAGGCCGGGGCGGCGCAGATATCCCCGGGCCACGTTGGCGCCCGCGACATACAGCTCGCCCGGCTGCCCCGGGTCGACCTGCGCGAGGGTGTCGTCCAGGACGTGGACGCGGGTGTGCTCGACGGGGGTGCCGATGGGGGCGTGGGTGCCGGTCAGCGGTGCGGTGAGGGTGGCGGCGACGGTGGTCTCGGTGGCACCGTAGCCGTTGATCAGCCGGCGGCCCGTCGACCAGCGGCGCACCAGCTCGGGCGGGCAGGTCTCGCCGCCGATGTGCACGGTGGTCAGGTCGGGCAGCCGGTGCTCGGCGTCCGGCGGCAGGGAGGCCAGCACGGGCACCGGGAGCGTGACGCAGGTGATCCGTTCCTCGCGGAGCACCCGGAACAGGTCGTCGCCCACGAGTTGCTCGGCGCGGGGGACGACCAGGGTGCCGCCGGTGGCCACGGCGGTGAGCAGTTCCCAGATCGCCACGTCGAAGCCGAGCGAGGCCAGTTGCAGCACGCGCGGGGTGTCGCCGGGGGCGTGCTGGCCGGTGATGACGCGGGCGAGGTTGACGGCGCTGCCGTGGCTGACGCCGACGCCCTTCGGGGTGCCGGTGGAGCCGGAGGTGTAGATGACGTACGCGAGATGGTCCGCGGTGAGCGCGTGGACCCGGTCGTCGTCGCCGGGGTCGGTCTCGGGGTGCGCGGCCCAGGCTGCTGCGACGGACGGGTCGCCGATGTCGACGGCCCCGGGGAAGCCGGCCCCGTCGCCGTCGGTCAGGACCAGGCCGGGTGCGGCGTCGCCGAGCAGGTATCCGATGCGCTCCGCCGGCAGGACGGGGTCGAGGGGCAGATAGGCGGCGCCCGCCTTGAGGGTGCCGAGCAGTGCGGCGACCTGGTCGAGGCCGCGTGGGAGGGCGACGCCCACCGTCCGCTCGGGCCCGACGCCCCGCCCGATCAGGCACCACGCGACGCGGTTGGCGGCCGCGTTCAGCTCCCGGTACGACCACGAGCGGCCGCCGTCGGTGATCGCCGGCGCGTCGGGGCGCGCCTCGACCATCGACTCGTACAGCCGGACGATTGTGTGCCGCGCGCCGGGCAGTTGAGTCGCGGCCGCTACATCAGCAGAGCTCATGCTCACTTCCATCGGGTCGTCGGGGCGGCGGATGGTGCTCGGGGATGGGTCCGCTCAAGGACGGTCGCGCTCAGGAACGGTCGTACTCAGCGGCAAACGTGCTCAAGGACGGTCGTACTCAAGGACATTCGCGCTCAGGGACGGCCGCTCTCAGGGGCGGTCGAACCGGCCGCGGTCGATCCGGAGCGGCGTGTGATCGCGGCCGACGAGGTGCTCGGGGCGCGGTGCGCCGACCGGGGACGGCGCGGCCGACACCGGGTTGTAGGTGAGGATCAGCAGTCGGCGGGCGAACGGGGAGACATTGGTCCCGGAGCCGTGGACGATCTGCGGGCTGAACAGCAGGACGCCGCCCCGCGCTCCCTTGGGGCTGACCATCTCGTGCCGCTTGACCAGATCGGCCAGTTCGACCGGGGTCAGGGAGTATGCGTCCGGGTCGATGTGGCCGGTGCCGTGGTCCCGTGCGGACGCGCCGCGTTCCAGCGTGCCCAGCCGGTGCGAGCCGCGCAGGAAGATCACCGGGCCGTTGAACTCGGTGACGTCGTCGAGGAAGAGCGCGACGTTGACCTGTGAGGCGGCCCGCATGTTGTCGGCGTCGCGCCAGACGATGTAGTCCTGGTGCCACGCCCACTCCTCGCCGCCGAAGGCCTGCTTGGAGTTGACCTTCATCTGGTGGACGTAGAGGTCGTCGCCGGCGATCTGCCGGGCCGGGCCGAGCAGCCGCTCGGCGCGCACCAGCCGCTCGAAGACCGGGTGGCGGGTGTGCGAGGCGTAGATCGACCGGGGGGTGACGCCGTCGTTCTCGGTGATCAGCCGTGGGCCGGGGACGCGCTGGTCCTCGGCCAGCGCGATGCACAGGTTGTCGATCTCATCGCCGGAGAACGTGTTCTCCAAGAGGACGAATCCGTCGTTGTGGTAGCTCGCGAGCTGTTCCTCGGTGAGTGTCATGGCTTTCTCCGCGTGGACCTGGTCGGCAGGACGTGACGTGGTGACCGGCGATCGCGTCAGGTGCGGCGACCCGTGGTGTCGGAACCGGTTCGGATCAGTGGTGACGGAAGGCGACGCGCAGGGAACGCGGACCGGCGACCCCGGGCGTGTCGTAGTAGTCGACGGGCGTGCCCGTCACCTCGAACCGGCTGAACCGGTCGAGCATCGCCTCCAGCGCGATGCCCAGTTCGAGTCGGGCCAGCGGGGCGCCCAGGCAGTAGTGGATGCCATGGCCGAACCCCAGATGTCTGCGGGCGTCACGGTGGATGTCGAACCGGTCGGCGTCGGTGAAGTGCTGTTCGTCGCGGTTGCCGGAGAGGAACGACAGCGACACGAACTGGCCCGCCGACAGCCGCTCGGTGCCGACCGTGACCGGGCGGGTGGTGACCCGCATATTGCTGACGATCACCGGCCGGTACCGCAGGGTCTCCTCGACGGCTCCGGGGATCAGCGTACGGTCGGCGCGTAGCTCGGCCGCCGTGTCCGGGTGCTCGTCGAGTGTCAGGACGACGTTCGCCAGCAGCAGTGTGGTCGTCACATGGCCGGCGAGCAGAAGGAGGTTGGCGAAGTTCACCACCTCCTCCTCGGTGAGCCGCTCCCCGTCGACCTCGGCCCGGGTCAGATGGCTGATCAGATCGTCCTGGGGGTCGGCCCGGCGCCGCCGGCAGTGGACCCTGAGATGGTCCAGCAGTTCCTTCTGGGTGTCCGTGACGCTTCTGCGGACCGCCTCGTCCGTCAGGTCGCCCTTGTCGAAGGAGAGCAGGCGCCGCGCCCAGTCGCGGAACAGCTCCCCCTCCTCCTCCGGCAGACCGAGCAGTTCGGCGATCACCAGGACGGGCAGCGGATCGGAGAGGTCGGCGACGACGTCCATCTCGCCGCGGTCGGCGACGGCGTCGAGCAGTCGCTCCGTGATGGCGGCGATCCTGGGCCGCAGGTCCGCGACCGCGCGGGCCGTGAACGAACGGCTGACCAGATCGCGCACCAGGCGGTGCCGGGGCGGGTCCATCGCCGTCAGATTGCCCGCGGTGAGATCGCCGGTGCCCATCTCCCCGGGCAGATACCGCCACAGCTCCGACGAGAAGGTGGCCGGGTCGGCGGTGGCCCGCGTGATGTCACCGTGGCGGTAGAGCGTCCACACCCGGGTGAGGGGGTCCTGATGCACCGGGTGGTGCGTCCGCATGTCCCGCAACCATCGGTGCAGCGAGCGTCCTCCGTCGAGCGAGTACGCCGGCGCCGTCATGATGCCGGTTCACCGTATACGCATATGTGTGCCGAAGATCCGTCCATGCTCACACCGCCCCCGTCGTGCGTTCGGAAGATCTTCGGCAATCCTTCGCGACGACGGTCGCCCACCGCACCAGGGGAGCACCCCAGAAGAACCCCAGGATGAGCTGACACGGACGCCTCGTAGTCCGGGGTTGTGGCGGCGGGCCCGGGTGCGGAGGGTGGTGGCAGCGAGCGCGTTCGGTGTCATTCGGAGGGCATCCGTGAGTGGTCAGCCTGTCAGCGGTCAGCAGCACGCGCCCGAGGGGCATGCGCCGCCCAACGTCCTCACCGACCCGCACGCCGTGTACACGCGGATGAGGGAGCAGGCCGCCGCCTGTCCCATGCGCTCACTCGACGGGTCGCTGATGTGGGTGGTCGGACGCCACGAGGGCGTACGGTCGGTGCTCGCCGACCCCCGGTTCGCCAACGATCCGGCCTCGGCCGGTGCGCCGCTGATGCAGGTCAACGCGATGCGGAACCTCGGCCTCGCCGAGGAGCTGATCCCGTATCTCGCGGACACCCTCCTCGACAACGACGGGGCGGGCCACAGCCGGTTGCGGCGTCTGGTGGCGCCCGCGTTCACCGCGCGACGCATCCTCGCCCTCCGTCCCCGGATCGAGCGGCTCACGGACGACCTCCTGGACGCGATGGCGGAACAGGCCGAGGACGGCGTCGTCGACTTCCTCTCTCTGTTCGCCTATCCGCTGCCCATCACGGTGATCTGTGAGCTGGTCGGGGTGCCGATGGCCGACCGGCCCGCCTGGCTGCGCTGGACGCACGCGCTGTCGTTCGAGCAGGAGAAGCTGGGCGAGACGCTTCGACCACTCGTTGACCACACGCAGGCGCTGGTCGAACGTCGCCGGTCCCGGCCGGCGGACGACCTGATCAGCGAACTGATCCGGGCGCGGGACGGTGACCGGCTCACCGACCGGGAACTGGTCACGATGGTGCTCAGCCTGGTCATCGCGGGGCACGACACCACGGCCAACTTCCTCGCCAACAGCGTCTGGGCGCTGCTGACCCACCCCGACCAGCTGGCGCTGGTCCGCGAGGACCCGGAACTGATCCCTCAGGCGGTGCACGAACTGCTGCGCTGGTGCGGGCCCGTCCTGGTGTCGCGGATGCGGTACGTCACCGAGGACGCCGACCTCGGGTGGGCGTCCTTCCAGGCGGGGGACGCGGTGATGGCCGCGCTCAGCGGCGCCAACCACGACCCCCGGGAGTTCCCGGACCCGGAGCGCCTGGACATCACCCGACGGAACCGCACCCGAGGGGAGGCGCATGTGTCGTTCGGCGCCGGCCCGCACTACTGCCTCGGCGCCGGACTCGCCCGCCACCAGGCCGAGATCGCCCTCGGCCGTTTGCTCACCCGCTGGCCCTCACTGACCCTGGCCGTGAGCCCCGAACAACTGAACTGGCAGCCGGTGTCGGGGATGCGCAAACTGGAGCGCCTGCCGCTGCGGCTGAACGGGGGTTAGGCGGCCGACGGACTCCCGTCCGTCTCTGGTGTGAGACCGACGACGCCTCGGCCTCCGGCCCAGGCTCCCCGGTCGATCTCAGGTGCCGTCGGTGTCGGACTCGTCCGTGTTGCGGGCCAGTCCTGAGGACACCGGGCGGGTCGCGTCGAGGCCGCGCTCGCGCCACCGTTCGCTCTCGACGGGGTCGAGGTGCCGGCCGGCCCAGTCGTCGAGGTCGGTGGCGTACGCCTCCGGCGCGTAGGCGGCCTGGGGAATGGTCAGTTCCGGAAGGTCCTCGCCGGGCTCGTGGCGCATCGGGTGGGCCAGGCCGGCCTGCCAGCGCTGCTCCCGTGGCAGCCATCGTTCGGCGACGGACTCGGTGCGGATGCCGATCGCGACCGCGATGCCGGTCCAGTCGGTGCCGTTCTCCCGTGCGTGCAGGACGGCGGCCTCCACCAGCCTGTCGACGTGCGAGCGCACCCGGAGCGCCTGGAGCAGCAGTTCCTGCGGGGTGTGCCGGTCGTCGTCCAGGGTGGGAACCAGGCGGAGCGCCTCGTCGACGGTGTCGCGGGCCCGGTCGGCGAGGACCAGACGGGCCAACGCGGCGGTCGTATAGGGGTTCGATGGCCTATCGGACACGGACGGCTCCGGGTATGGCGTGCGGGGAACGTATGCCCGAACGGTCTGGTGGCATCGGGCGAGTCTAGGGCCTGTCGTTTGGATCACGCCGGCTTCGGGCTACGGCGCCTTGAGGCTGCCTGGTCCCGGGCCCGTTCGAGACCGTCCTGCGCGCAGTCCGCCGTCACCGCGCGGCAGACCGCGGCCGGGTCCTCGTGCGGGAAGAAGTGGCTGCCGTCGAAGACGCGTACCCGGGCTTCCGGAGCCAGTTCCCGCCATCCCTCCAGGGACTCGACCGGGACGTCGTGGTCCGCCGCGGCCCCGTACACCGAGACCGGCGACTTCAACGGACGTGTGAGATCCGGTGTGTACCGCTCGATCAGATCAAGGTCGGCGCGCAGTCCGGCCAGGAGTTGCGGGCCGAACTCGGGGTCGGTCAGCAGGCTTTCGTCCGTGCCGCCGAGGCGTCGGACGTAGGCGTTCATGTCCTCGTCGGAGGCCCTGAGCACCTCGGGTGGAAAGGTCCGCGGGTGGCCGGGCGGCGCCGCCGCGCACAGGACCACACGCTCCGGGAGCGGCCCGGCCGAGTCCTCCAGCACACGCGCCGTCTCCGCGGCGATCAGCGCGCCGAGGCTGTGGCCCAACAGAATCCACGGCTCCGGCAGTTCACGCACCGCGCTCGCGAGGGCGGCGGCGCGGGCCTCGATACTGGAACGGCGTTCCGACCCGTCGGGCCGGTCCCAGTGCACGGACCGGACCGCGAAACCGCGCGGGCCGAACACCCGGTGCCAGGAGTGAAAGGCCACGGCGCTGCCCCCGGCGTGCGGCACGCACACCAGCGTCCGGTCCGCCTGCCGCCGCTCCGCGCCCATCGTGACGAGCGCCGCCTGTTCGATACTCATCGGCCCGCCTGTTCCCCACTCATCGGCCCGTCTCCTCGGCACTCATCGGCCCGCCTCCTCGTGGGCGTCGCAGGTCACGACCGGTCGCCGTGTGTGTTCCTCCCGGTGGGCGTGGACCTCGTACATCTCGGTGCCGCGCAGTGCGGGGTCCTGACGCACCCGCAGGGAGAAGCCGACGTCCCGCAGCAGTGCGCTCAGCTGTGCGAGCCGGTCGTCCTCGTCGTGGACCTCCGCGACGACGGCGTCGATGCGCGGCCAGTCGGCTGCGTCGACACCGCGCAGCACGTCGAGTTCCGCGCGCTCGACATCCACCTTGAGCAGCGCGACGGACCTGAGGCCCTGCTCGCGCATGAGGTCGGAGACGGTGGTGACCGGGACCTGGATCGTCCGGCCCTCGTGCAGTCCCTCGATCATCATGTCGACGGCCTCCTCGTCGAGACCGCCGTGGCGCAGGAAGGTCCTGGTGAGGGCGTCGTCGGCCGCGCGGTCGGCGTACAGGCCGGAGTTGCCGGGGGCCGCCGGGTAGTAGGTGAAGTCCTGGACACCGGGCGCGGCGCCCACCGCGGTGCGTACGGCGGTGGCTCCCGGGACATGGCGGGTGAGGTTGTCCCGCAGACAGGCGAAGACGTCCGGTACGGGTTCGGCGGCGACGATCCGCAGGGTGCGCCGCGCGTCGGCGAACGCGATCGACACCAGCCCGATGTTGGCGCCGATGTCGAGGACGGTGTCGTGGGGGCGCAACGCGCGTGCGGCGAGCCCGTACAGGCCGTCGCCCGTGGCCTCCCGCCAGATGAGCAGGGCCTCCGCGGGGCTGGTGCACGACACCCGTCGGCCGTCCGGAAGGCTCACCTCCCGCCGTGTCGCGCCGGGTTCGTCGTGCGCGGTCCGTTGTACGTCGTGCGCGGTCCGTTCCTCGCTCATGATCGTTTCCTTCGGCTCGCGCGGTGGGTCAGGCGGCGACGAGTCGCACGGGCAGGGCGTCGTGGCCCCAGATCAGGATCGACCGCGTCCGTCGCGGCGGGCCGGTCAGTTCGGCGTCGGCGACCCGCCGCAGCAGTTCCTCGAACAGGACGGTGAGTTCCCGGGTGGCGAGTGCCGCGCCGAGGCAGTAGTGGGGCCCGGCCGCGAAGGCGAGGTGGGGATTGGGCCGCCTGGTCACATCGAACCGGTCGGGGTCCTCGAACACGGTGTGGTCGCGGTTGCCCGCCGCCAGCCACAGCGCGACCTGGTCGCCGGGTGCCAGGGTGTGGCCGGCGATCTCGACCGGGGCGGTGGCGGTGCGCAGGACGTGCATCGCGGGGCTGGTGAACCGCAGGATCTCCTGCACGGCGGTCGGCAGCAGTTCGGGGTCCTCGCGCAACGACGCCCACTGCGCCGGGTGGCGCATCAGCGCGAGCAGTCCGCCGACGCTCGCGTGCCGGGTGGTCTCGTTGCCTCCCGAGACGAGCCCGTCGCAGTTGAGGAAGATCTCCTCGTCGGTGAGGGGAACGCCGTCGACCGTGCCGTGCGCCAGCGCGGTGACGATGTCCTCCTGGGGTTCGCGTCGGCGCCGGGCCAGCAACTCCTCGTAGTACGACAGGATGTCCGCGTGCGCCTCGGCCGACGCGAGCGGGTCGGCCGCCGATTCCTCTCCCGCGCCGAAGGCCACCATGGTGCGCTCCAGCATGAAGTCCCGGTCGGCGGGCGGCACTCCGAGCATGTCGCAGATCACCGAGAGCGGCAGCCGGGCCGCGACCCGGGTGAAGTCGCACTCGCCGGCCTCCAGGGCCTCGTCCAGTACGGCGGTGACCGTGTCGCGCATGGTGCGCTCCAGGCGGGCCACCATGCGCGGGGTGAAGGCGCCGCTGACGATCCGTCGGATACCGCCGTGCCGGGGCGGATCGGTGATGATCAGCATCTTGCCCGAGGCCGCCGCCGTGGCGGCGGGGTTCTGGTCCAGCCGCATGCCCTGCTGGGAGGTGAAGTTCCGGGTGTCCTTGACGACCCGGGAGATCTCCGTGTGCGAGAGCACGGCGTGGAACCGGCGCCCGTCGTACTCGCCCTCGTGCACGGGGGCGGCCCGCCGCATCCGCTGCCAGAGCTCCTCGGGGTCTCCCTGGGCGTAGAGGTCCGGGTCGCAGAGCTCCAGCGAGGAAAGCGCGGTGACCGGTCGACCACGTGGCATACCGAAGGCTCCTGGGGTGAGGGGACGAGCCGATTGTGTCGGGCCCCCGCCCCGGGCAGAACCCCAGAGTTCTTCATGCGTCATCCGACCCGATTCCAGGGGGCGCCGCCAAAAACTCTGGGGGTATCGACTGACGGAATTTTTATTTCGGGACGAAGGCCGTTTCGATGAGCGAGTCACCCCTCCAAAATCATCCTGGACGCTCGGGCAGGGGTCGTGTAATCTCGGATTCGTTCATGCGTTCACAAAGTGAAATAGCAGTGAAATGTTCTCGGCCAGGCGATACGGGGAAGCGCTGACCGTGGTAACCAATGTATTTGACAGAACGCGCACCGAAGTTCTCGAACGGCAAGCTGAAATATCCGAGATCGAGAGAAAACTCGACGATCTGCGGGGCGGATTCGGCGGAGTGATAGCGGTCGAGGGCGCACCGGGTACGGGCAAGTCGAGTCTCCTCCACCACCTGCACTGCAAGGCCGTCGACAGCAAGTTCCTGGTACTCCATGCGAGAGGGAACGAATTCGAGGCCTCGTTCGCCCTGGGGGCCGTCGCGCAACTCATTGAATCCGCGATCGAGGACCCTTCGGGCGGGGATCTGTCCGCCCGACTCCACGCCTCGCGCATCGCGCATCTGCTGCACGGCGAACTGCCCGACGACGCGCACGCGGCGGAATGGCACGCACTGCTCCATGAATTACACCGGGTCTTTCTGGACCTCGCCGGTGACCGGCGCCTCGTCCTCGTGGTCGACGACGCGCAACTGGCCGATCTTCCCTCCTTACGGTTCCTCAGTTACCTCGCCGCCCGGGTCGGGCGGAGCCCCATCGTGCTGACCGTCGCCGTGGAGCCCCGGGGCCCCGGTCCGGCCGCCGACCTGCTGGGCGCCGTCGTCACCTCCTTCGAGTCGACCGTGCTCCGGCCGGCGCCGCTGAGTCTGCGGGCCCTGGAGCAGATGGTCGCGGAGACCGTCGGCGGACCCGACCCCCTGGCACTCGCCCGGTCCCTCTTCGAGGCGACCTACGGCAACCCGATGCTGGTGCGCGCCGTCCTCGACGAGGCGGCCACCGGGCCCGGGCGACCGGCCGGGCCCGGCCTGGACCGGCTGACCGCACGCGCCCCCCGCGGTCTCATCCGCTGGATCATCCGCAAGCTGCGCAGCCTCCCGGAAACCTCCCTCGAACTGGCCCAGGCCGTCGCGGTACTGGGCCGAGCGACAGAACCCTGGCTGGTGGAACGGACCACCGGCCGCGCCGACACCGGATTCGACAGGGCGCTCGCCGCGCTGATCGACACGGAGATCCTGGTCGACGGACCGGTGCTGCGGTTCACCCACCCGCTGGTGCGCACGGCGGTCCAGGACAGCACCCCGCTGGTCACCCGCGGCCGGCTGCACGCCCGCGCGGCACAAGCGCTGGCCACCACCGGGGCCTCACCGGAGCAGATCGCCGGCCATCTGCTGGAGGCACCCGCCCAGGCCGACCAACGGACCGTCAGAAGCCTGCTGGACGCCGCCGCCGCGGCGACCGCGCGGGGCGAGCCCGACACCGTGTCCTATCTGCGCCGCGCCCTGCGCGAGCCCCCGGCCGACCGCAATCTGCCGATGGTCCTGAGCCGCCTCGGCACGGCGGAGCTGTCCGTCGACCACGAGGCGGCCGCCGCACACCTGAGGGAAGCCCTGGAGCACACCTCCGACGCGGACGCGCGCGGCACCGTCGCGCGCGATCTGGCCTGGGCGCTCGCCGCGGGCTCCCGGTTCGAGGAGGCCGTCACCGTACTGGCCGACACGATCATCGAACTCCCGACGTCCGACGCCGTCGTCGCGGACCTGCACGACGCGCTGTCCTGGATCGGCAGACTGTCCCCCGGCGCCCGTGACCTCCATCGGCAGCGCCTGGCCCAGATCCGCGAGCGGACGGCCGGGACGAGCTTCCCCGGGAACGTTCACGGCCTTCTCGAACACCTGTGGAACGGCACGGACGCCCGACGGATGGCGGACTCGGCCGACCGCCTCCTGCGCCAGACGGGCCTGCCCACCGAGAACGGCGTCGGCTGGGGCGCGGCCCTCACCGCGTCCTGGTCCCTCGCGCTCTGCGACCGGCTCCCGGAGGCCCACCGCGCCCTGCGGACGGTGACGGACGAGTCCCGGCGCCGGGGAGTCCATCTGTTCCACCTCGACCACTGCCTGCTGGCCTACGTCGAGTTGCAGCTCGGCCAGGTCTCCGCCGCCGCCGAACTCGCCGCGACGGCGCTGGAGGCGAGCGAGTCGGCGGGCCGCCCCACGATCGCGCAACCGATCGCGGCGGCCGCCCTCGTCGAGTCACTGATCGAGTTGGGCGAACTGGAGCGGGCCACCACCGAGCTGTCCGACCGTGAGCTGCTCCACGGCGAGAGCGACACCTCCGTCCACCTCCCTCTGCTGCGCGCCCGTGGACGGCTGCGGGTCGCCCTCGGGCAGACCGACGCCGGGGTGGCCGACCTGCTGAGGGGACGGGGACTCGACGCGGAACTCGGTCCGGCGGCGGGGTCGGTCGGTCTGTGGACCCCGCTCATCACGGCCCTCCACCGAGGCGGACGGGTGCGGGAGGCACAGGAGTTGGGCGAGGAGGAACTCGCCCGTGCGCACACCTTCGGAGCGGCCCGCCCCCTGGCCGTCGTACTGCGGACCCTGGCCGCGACCTCGGACCCGGACCGCGCCCTGCGACTGCTGGACGAGGCCGTCGACCTGCTGGACGGCTCACCGGCCCTCCTCGAACGGGCCCGCACCCTCTACGTCCACGGCAGGCTGCTGGGCAGGGCCGGCAAGACCTCGACGGCACGCGGGCAACTCCGGCTCGCCGTCGAACTGGCCGGTGAGTGCGGGGCGTACGCCCTGCACAACCGGGCCCGGGAGGAACTGCTGTCACTCGAAGCCCCGGCCCGGGGCCCGGGCCGCCGCAAACGGTCTCCGTCCGCACTCACGCCCTCCGAGGAGCGGGTGGCGGCCCTCGCCGCCGAGGGCCTGAGCAACCGGGACATCTCACAGACGCTCTTCGTGACGGTCAAGACGGTGGAGTGGCACCTCACACAGGCCTACCGAAAGCTCGGCATCGTCTCACGGGAGGACCTCGCCCGGGCCCTAGGAGCGTCGGCCGCGGAGGGGCGCTGAGGAGCCCTGAGGGGTCGCGGGTGGGTGGGCTGTCGCGGGCCTCCTGCCCGTACCGATCCCGTTCGGGTCAGGAGTCGAGGTCGTCGGCGAAGTGACGGAAGCCCTGGCGGTCCTCGTGCATGCCCCACAGCGCGTCGGCGAGTACGGCCGGGTCCTTGCGGGGGTGGCCGGGGACGATCGCGCCGGGGATGATCAACTGCCCGACGTGGATGCCCTCGGCGGCGAGCGTGTCATGGAGCATGCGGCCGTAGGCGCTCTCGGCGGCGAAGGCGATCGATGTGCCCGCCCGGTCGGGATGCGGAACGGCGGCGGTGCCGCCGTTGACGAAGAGGACGGTGCCGCGCCCCAACTCCCGCATCCCGGGCAGCACATGGCGTACGGCGGTGACGGGGCCGTACACCGAGAACTCGATCGGACCCCGGAGGCCGTCGGCGGTGGTGTCCAGCACCGGGCGCATGAACTCCGCGTGCGGGAGCGGGCTGTACTGGAGGATCTCGACCGGGCCGAGCGTCGTGTGGGCCGCGTCCAGCGCCGCCCGCAGCGTCTCGGGGTCGCGTACGTCGGCTGCGAAGCCACGCGCGGTGACGCCCTCGTCGGCCAGCTCGGCGGCAAGGGCGTCGAGTCGGGTCCGGTCGCGGGAGATGAGGGCGACATCGTGGCCCGCGCGTCCGAACCGCCGGGCCACAGCGGCTCCGAGGCCGGGTCCGGCTCCGATGACGGCGATGGTGGTCATGGTGAGTCCTTGGGTGTGGAGGTGTCCGACACGAGGGGCACGCATCGGCGGACCTCAGCAT
The DNA here is from genome assembly GCF_053592555.1 of Streptomyces sp. NPDC002643. Taxonomy (NCBI): domain Bacteria; kingdom Bacillati; phylum Actinomycetota; class Actinomycetes; order Kitasatosporales; family Streptomycetaceae; genus Streptomyces; species Streptomyces sp. NPDC002643. The sequence goes on along the minus strand of NZ_JBSFVY010000026.1, from coordinate 75,699 downwards.
GACGGCACCCGCGTCTCCGCTCACCTCCGGGGACCCGGACGGGACGGCGGAGCCCGTTCGGCGAGCGGTCGAACACCACGTCACGGTGGTATCAACCGGCAGCATCGAGGGCCACACCCGGTGACCGAACCTTCGTCCGAAATTCTCCCGCCGTCCCCCGTGACGGCTTCCTGATCAGGCGCGTTGATGAAACACCGAGCGCGCCCGATCGACCACAGGAGGTCGCCATGCATCCTGTCCCGCTCCCCCGCCCGATTTCCCCCGTTTTCGAACACCGAGCGACGGCCGTCCCGGCGTCCGGCGCGGATACGTCCCGACGTGCCCCGAGGTGGGGGGCATGACGGACCGGGAACCGGAACACCTGCTGTCGCCGTCGCCCCGATCCGAGGCCGGAACCGAGGCCAAGGCCAAGGCCAAGGCCAAGGCCGAGCCCGAGCCCGCAGCCCCTGCCCCTGCCCCTGCCGCACCCGCACCCGCACCCGCACCCGCACCCGCACCCGCACCGACTGTCCTCCCCACCCCGCGTGACGCGTCCGGCGCCACGGCGCCGCACCGGCTGCCGCCGCCCCCGCCGGCGGAGTTGCGCTACGGCGGCCGGTACGGGAAGAACCCGTTGGCGGACGCCTCGTTCGCGGCGATGTGCCGACGCCTGCCGACGGTGTTGCGTCAGACGGCCAGGATGGCGTGGGCCATCGACCGCCGCGCCGTACTCCTGCTGGCCGTCTGCCAGATCGCCATCGGGGTGTGCGCGGCACTGCAGTTGTCCTCGACGACCGACGCGATGCGGTCGATCCTGGCGGCGGGCGAGGCCGCCGAGCGGCTGCGGGCGGCGTTGCCCGCGCTGGTGGTGATCGCGCTGGCGGCGGCGGGCGGACGGGTGGCGTCCGCGCTGACGTCGTACGCGGACGGCCGGATCACTCCCCCGCTGACGACCGAGGCGGACAGTTCCCTCGTCGAGGCGGTGTGCCGGATGGAGGCCGCCGCGCGCGACGAGGACGGCTGCGCGGACCGGGAGGAGGCCGCCGAGATGGGGGTGGTCCGCAGCCGGCTGCTGGTGCAGGACGCCACCCGTCTGACGGCCGCCGCCGTCCGTATGGTCACCGCGAGCGGGGTGCTGACGGTGCTGCATCCGCTGATGCTGCCGCTGCTGTTGCTCGCCGTGGTCCCCGCCGGGGTGGGCGCAGTCCTGCACGCGAAGGTCACGTACGAGACCCACTACGCCAATGTGGGTGACCGCAACGTGCGGCAGAACATGCGGGGTTGGGCCACGTCGCGGAAGTTCGCCGACGAGATCCGCGCCAACGGCATGACGGGGTATCTCGTGTTCTGGTACCGCACGATCTCCGAGCGGATCGACGCCCGTACGCTCGCCGCCGCGCCCAGGATGCTGCGGATCACCTTGGTCAGCGCGGCGATCGGCGGGGTGTTCCTGGTGCTGACGTGGGCCGCGTTGGCCGCGCTGGTGATGGGCGGGCGGATCGAGGCGGCGATCGCCGCGACCGCTGTCGTCGCCGTGCAGACCACGGTGGCCGCCCTCAGCCAACTCGTCGTCTACGGCGCGGCGATGTTCCACAGCGCGCTCTATCTGGCCGACATGGACACCTTCTTGTCGTACGCCGCCCGACGCGCCCCGCACCGGGGGACCTCGGGCCTGACGGGTCCGCTCGAAGAGGTCGCCGTGGAGGAGGCGGTGTACACCTACCCGGGCAAGGAGAGCCCGGCCGTGGCCGGGGTGTCCCTGACGGTGCGCCGGGGCGAGATCGTGGCCGTGGTGGGGGAGAACGGTTCCGGGAAGTCGACCCTGACGCGGCTGCTCACCGCGGTCTTCCTCACCGACAAGGGCAGGGTCGGCTGGAACGGCCACGACGTCGCCGGTCTCGACCCGCACCGGCTGTGGGACATGGCGGGGCTGGTGCCGCAGAACTTCGCGCAGTGGCCCCTGTCGGTCAGGGACAACGTCACCCTCGGCCAGCCCCGGGAGGAGGGCGACGACCTGGTGTGGCGGGCCCTGGACGCGGTGGGCCTGCGCGAGACCGTCGACGAACTGCCGGGCGGTCTGGACACGTTGCTGGCGCGGGAGCACTGGGGCGGGACGGAACTCTCCGGCGGGCAGTGGCAGCGTCTGGCCTGCGCCCGTGCCCTGTACCGGGGTGCGGGCCTGCTCATCCTCGACGAGCCGACCAGCCAACTGGACGCCCGGGGCGAGCACATCATCCTCGAACGGATCAAGGCCATCGGCGGCGGCTGCATCACGATCGTCGTCACCCACCGCATGGAGAACACCAAGGTCGCCGACCGGATCGTCGTCATGGAACACGGCCGGATCTCCGAGCACGGCACCTACGAGGAACTGGCCCACGCGGGCGGCCTGTTCGCCGAACTCCTGACCCTCTCCCAGGACCGCTGACCGCCCGTACGGGTGCCGCGCCCTCCCACTCGGGCGCGGCACCCCCCCGATTCCGTCACGTGACGTGCTCCGTCAACGGCCGGTTGAGTTCGGTACGGAGGTCACGGGGGTCCATGTCCGGCGTGGGCCGGGTGACATACGTCTCCCAACGGTCCTCCCCGGCGGACAGTCCCCGGGCCCGTATCCAGGCGTCCAGGCGCTCCCAGGAGGAGCCGAGGCCGTCGAACGGACCATGGTGCGTCAGCCTGGCGACCCGGCCGCCGGGCAGCGAGCCGGCCTCGACCCCGCCCTCCGGCCGTACCACGCGGTCCGTGACGAAGCCGACCTCCAGGTCCAGGGTGTCCCCCGGCCCCGGCCCACCGTGGTACAGCCCGAAGGCGGGGCTCAGTACGGTGATCCGCTGCGCCTCGACGATCCGGGCCAGGGCGCCGAAGGAGGCATCGAAGAAGTCACGCAGGCCGGAGAGCGCGACGACACCGCGCACGACCGCCGTCGTCGCCCCCTCCAGCTCCACGATCTCCGGCTCCGCCGGAGCGCTCGGTGGCCGGGAGCCGCCGGCCGTCATGCCGCCCTCGTCCCGGCGGTCTCGACGGTGTCGGACATGACCTCCTCCCGGAGCCGGGCGAAGCAGCGGGTGAGCAGTCGGGAGACATGCATCTGGGAGATGCCCAGTTGCTGGGCGATGTGGCTCTGGGTCATCCCGCCGAAGAAGCGCAGATAGAGGATGGTCCGTTCCCGCTCGGGGAGTCCGCGCAGACAGGGGGCCACGGCGAGGCGGTCGACGATGGAGTCGTATCCCGAGTCCGAGGCGCCCAGGGCGTCCGCGAGGGAGTACCCGTCCGTGCCGGGCATCTCGGCATCGAGCGACAGCGTCGAGAAGCACGTGAGGGCGTCCATCCCGGTGCGTACGTCGCTCTCGCTGAGCTGGGTGTGTTCAGCGATCTCGGCGATCGTCGGCGCCCGGCCGGGTGTCGTCTGCGCCAGTTCCCGCGAGGCCCGGCGCACCCGGTTGCGCAGATCCTGGACGCGGCGCGGTACGTGCAGGGCCCAGGTGTGGTCGCGGAAGTGCCGCTTGATCTCGCCGGTGATCGTCGGCACGGCGTACGCCGCGAAGGCGCGGCCGCGCTCGGGGTCGTAGTGGTCGACGGCCTTCACGAGGCCGAGGGCCGCGACCTGGTAGAGATCCTCAAGGGGTTCGCCGCGCCGGCCGAAGCGGACGGCGATGCGCTCGGCCATGGGCAGCCAGGCGCGGACCAGCTCGTCCCGGAGGGAGTCATGATCCGGCCCGGCCGGAGTGTCCGCGAGGCGGACGAACGCTTCCGTGGTGTCGGGCGCGTCGTCATGGGGATGCTGTCGAGTTCTGCCGGTGCTACGCATCGAATGCGCCTCCGTCAGCAAGTGCTTTCAAAGGAAAGGCCTCCGGTCCGAAGCACTTCTGTACCGATTCCCCCTGCGATACCGGCAAAACATTTCAGGAAAAATCGGACGGAGATGGCCAGAATGCGGATACTTTCCGAAATCAAAGTATTTCGGAGGGTGATTTCGGGGCTCAATTCGCCAGCGGCGATCCGGGGCATACGGTTTCAGCCGCCGAGCACGGCCGGCAGGGCGCCGTGGCGCCGAGCAGCAGCCATGCCACATAGTCGCCGAGATGCCCGGACTGGAGATGGCGCAGGGGCTGGGCCCAGGTGGGGGCGGCGGCCCAGCGGGGGCGGGCGACGGCCAGGGCGGCGAGGGCGACGGCCAGGGCGGCGAGGGCGACGGCCAGGAGGGTGGAGAGCAGGCCGAGCAGCACTGCGGGCGCGGTCCAGTGCGCAGGGGGCGGCGGTTCGCCCGGTCCGGGTCCGGCCTCGCCCATGGCTCGGGCCACCGATGTGGCGAGGCCCGGGACGAGGCCCAAGGCGAGCGCGGCGGCCAGCAGCAGTGCCGGGACGGCCGCCATGGTGTCGGGTACGCGCCCCAGTCGGCGCTCGGTCTCGGGCCGCTCCTCGGAGCCGGTCGTCTCGTACTCGTCCGCCTCGGCGGGGTGGGGCCCGGCTCCCCGGAAGACATGGGCCGTCACCCGCAGGACCGCCCCCGCGGTGATCGCCGGCAGGATCACATACAGCACGGTGAGCGGCACGCCGACGGTCTCCTCGACCAGGGACTTGCCCAGCGCCGTGCCGAACGGCGGCAGTCCGGCGAGACCCAGCGCGCCCACCGCGAACATCGCCCCGACCCCGCGCATCCGGCCGGCGGCTCTGCCGTGCAGGGTGTGTTCGTCGACGCTGCCGTAGCGGTCGAGGAGGGTGCCCGCGCAGGCGAACAGCGCGGCCTTCACCCCGGCGTGGCCGAGGACGTAGAGGGCGACGCCGGTGTCGGCGGCCGGGTCGAGGACTCCGACGCCGGTGAGGAACAGGCCCATGTGGGCGACCGTGGAGTAGGCCAGCAGCCGTTTGATGTGCCGCTGGTACCAGCACATGACCGCGCCCAGCACGGCCGTGACCACCCCGAGGGTCACCAGGGCGCGCTCCAGATCGGCCGCCGGGATTCCGCCAGGCCCGGCGAACACGGTGGTGTACACCCGCCACCCGCCGTAGGCGCCGAGTTCCACCATGACGCCGGAGAGCAGCATGCACACGGGGCTGGGGGCGACGGCGTGCGCGTCGGGGAGCCAGAAGTGGAACGGCGTCGCGGCGGCCTTCACCAGCAGTCCGGTCATCACCAGCACGAACGCGGCGAGCACGAGGGCGTACGCGCCGAGGGAGTTGACGACGCCGAAGGTCAGGGCGCCCTGGACGGCCTTGGCCTCGTCGATGCGATGGCCGGTGAGCGCGTAGGCGACGACGCCCATCAGTTCGAGCCACACGAACGCGTTGAAGAGGTCCCCGGCGGTGGCGAAGCCGCACATGCCCGCCTGGAAGACCAGCATCAGGGCGGGGAAGGAGCCCGCGTGGCGGCGGGGCGGTTCGTCGAAGTAGCGCCAGGAGTACGCCAGTGCCGCGAGGGTCAGCAGCGAGGCGAGGGCGGCCATGCCGAGCGCCGGGCCGTCGCCGGTCAGGACGATGCCGAGCCCGGCCGGCCAGGCGCCGGCCGTTTCGACGAGGGGCGGTGAGGAGTCCGGCAGCAGCGCCAGTGCGAGGGCCGCGCCGCCGCCGGAGACGGCGCAGGCGGTGGCGTCGGCGGCGGGGCGGGGCAGCCGGCGCCCGACGACCACCAGCAGCGCGGCGCCCAGCAGCGGCACCGCGGTGAGCAGGGGGAGCAGATGCCGCATCAGCCGCGCAGCTCCGTCAGCTCGTCGGGGTCGACCGTGCCGTGCCGTTTGGCGATCTGCAGGACGAGCGCGAGCAGCAGCGCGGTGAGGGTGGCGCCGACGACGACATCGGTGAGGGCGAGGGCCTGCACCACGGGGTCCACCAGCGGACGGCTGCCGGGTCTCAGATCGGAGAAGACGGGGGCGGTGCCGCCGTCGCGGTAGCCCACGGCCAGCAGCAGGACGTACGTGGCCGACTGGCACACGGACAGACAGCCGACGGCGTGGATCAGATTCCTGCTGGTCGCGAGGCCGTGACAGCCGACCAGGAAGATCCAGGCGGCGACCAGATACGGCAGAACACTCATCACACCTTCCTCAACTCCCCTGCTCCCCCTCGGTCTTGTGCCTCCTGTCGGTCCCGTCCTCCTCCTCGATCTCGACGGCCTGGTCGAGGAAGCGGGCCAGCAGCACCACGACCGCGCTCGCCACCTCCACGCCGACGGCCGCGTTCAGCAGGGGCACGGTGCCGCCGGACGACAGCGTGTTGAACGTGCCGTACGGCAGCAGGGTGTTCGCCAGGAACGCGGTGCCGGCGAGCACCGCGGCGAGGCCCACGATCACGTACGCGCACACCGCGAGCGCGTCCGCGACCTCGAACACCCCGACGGGCCGCACCCGTTCCAGCGCCCGGTAGTCGGCGCCGAGGTACAGCAGATGCAGGGCGGTCGCGGCGACGACCCCGCCCTGGAAGCCGCCGCCGGGGCTGAGCTGGCCGTGGGCGACGACATAGCCGCCGGTGAGCAGGGCGATGGGCAGGGCGAGAAGGGCGTAGCGGCGTACGGGCCGGGCCACGTCGGCGGGTTCGGGCGGTTCCCGGTGTTCGTCGCGGGCCTGCCGCAGGAGGACGACACAGCCGAGGACCGCGGCGAAGAGGATGCTCATCCCTCCGAGGGTGTCGTAGGCGCGCAGATCGAAGTTGACGAAGGCGACGGCGTTGGCGGTGTGCCGGTCGAGGGCGGCGCGGACGGCGCCGTCGCCGTAGGGATGCAGGGGTCCGCCGAAGGAGGGCAAGTCGAGGCAGGCGCCGACCAGCAGCGCGGCCAGGCCCGCTCCGCCGACGGCCAGCACCCACAGCCGCAGCCGGCGGTTCACCCGTCCCCGTCCTGGTGCGTGGTACGGCCGCGCCGTCTGACCCTGCGGACGGACAGCATGATCAGCAGCGGGGTGAGGGCCGCGCCGACCGCCAGTTGGGAGAGGCCGACGTCGGGGGCCTGGAGCACGGTGAACAGGACGGCGAGGACGACGCCGAGCACGGACAGGACGAGGGCCTGGTGGGCCGGGTCGCGGGTGAGGACGGCCGCCGTGGCGGTGGCGGCCGTGCGGAGCAGGACGACGACGATCACCGCGTCAGCCACGGCGCACCTTCCGGAAGCCGCCCGCCAGGGCTCGGGAGGCGACGAGGTTCCCGCCGATCAGCAGGGCGCCGGTGACCAGGACCTTCACCATGGCCCGGCCGGGTTCGGCCGCCGCGCACACGACCGCCACGACGACCGCGCTCCCGCCCACCGCCGTCAGCACGGTCCCCCTGGCCGTGGGTCGGCCGCCTTCGAGGTCGTCCGCGAGGAGCCGGGCGAAGACGAGCGTGCCGATGGGGCCCAGCAGGGCCAGCGGCAGGGCGAGGGCGACGTAGGAGGGGCGGTCGTAGCCCTGGGCGAGCAGCAGCAGGCTCGGACAGACGACCAGGGTGGTGAGGTTCTGGGCGACGACCCGCCGGGAGAGGGGCCCGCCGGAGACACCCCACAGGGCTGCCGTGAGGCCCACGCCGAGCAGTACGGTCGCCGCCACGATCCAGCCGTTGGTCGAGCCGTTCACCGCCAGGTCACCACCCGCCGCCCGGCCCGCGCGGCGACGGCACCGGCGAGCGCGATCCCCGTGCCGACCAGGAGCTCCAGGGGGTCGACGGTGCTGATGAGCACCAGCCAGAGCAGCAGGAGGCCCGTCCACCAGACCGCGAGTTCACCGAGGGCCACCAGGACCGTTCGCCGTGCCACCGCCATCTCCTCGCCCGCCGCCGCCGACCGGCATCCAAGCACCACCGGGGACGGCCCGACGCGGCGACGCGCAGGCCGGGCCGTCATCAGTGCCCGAGAACGGCGACGGCACGGGTGCCCGGCGCGGGAGGACCGAAACGGCGAAGGAGGCGTCGAGGGAAGTCCCGGGCGGCCCGGGGTCATCGGTCCGCCGGGGCCTCCCCGGCCATGCTGTTGCCTTCGGCCTCGACCTTGACCAGCATCGACAGCAGCGAGGCCACGGTGAGACCGGCCTCGGCGGGGTGGCGCAGGATCTTGCTCTGATCGATCCGGTAGTCGTTCTCGCGCCCACGGCGGGTGCGGGAGAGATAGCCGTCCCGCTCCAGATCGGAGATGACCTTCTGGACGGCGCGTTCGGTGAGCCGGCAGCGCTCCGCGATGTCCCGGATGCGGGTACGGGGGTTGTCGGCGATGGCCGCCAGGACACGGGCGTGGCTGGTGAAGAACGTCCATCCGCTGTGCGACTCAGGCATTCCACCCACTCCTCGATCTCCGCCGCCGGCACACGAGTACCCCGTACGGCACAGGAACCACGGCCCGGGGCCGGCGGAGCCCGGCGAGGAGGGGGTGATGAGGCCGGTCATGGGGGTGGGTGGGCGGACATGGGCGGAGGGCCGGAGGACATCGGCGTCCTTCGGCCCTCCGCCGCCCCTGTTCCCTCGGCTCGTCCCCGTCGTGCGGCTCTACGGGAAGGCTCAGTCCTCGCCCCGGACGATGTTCCCCTCCCGGCCGGCGGAGAGGGCGGGCGGGGCGCTCCCGTCGACGAGTGCGGCGACGCAGGTGCGCACCTTCCGCTCCCGGACACGACGGGCCTTCGCCCAGCCGGTCTCGGCCACTCGGACGTCGGACTTCTCCTTGGTGTCCCTGGTCACGAGGTCTCATCTTCCTTCTCTGCGAACGGAATTCCCCAGCTCCCGTATCGACCTGGGGAATTCCGGAACGAGGCATGGACGCCGGGTTTCCCGATCCGGCGAAGGCAAACCTGACGGCCGGGGAAGACCGTTTCCGCCTGTGCCGGTCATCACCGGGTGTGCTGGCGGGCCATGGCCGAGGGGCCTCCGCCGGTGGGTGGGGCGGAGCGCGGGTCGGCCGGGGCGGAGGCCGTGGTCGTCGGGGCCGGGGAGACGGTTCCGTCGCCGGGTTCGACGAGGGCGAGTCGGGCGGCGGCGGTCTTGAACAGGGGCTGTTTGGAGACCGGGTCCCAGTCGGTGACGGTGGTCTCGTTCGCGGCCCGGCCGCCGTCCTTGCCGGGGTGGTGGCCCTCCGGGGTGTCCCAATAGCCGTAGTGGAACGGCAGGAAGACCGTGCCGTCGCGGATGCCGGTGATCCGCAGCCGTCCGCGCACGGAGCCACGGGGGCTGGTGACCTCGACCAGATCGCCCTCGGCGACACCGTGCCGGTCGGCCTCGGCGGCGGAGAGTTCCACCCACACCTCGGGTGCGGCGGCGTTCAGTTGGGGGGTGCGGCCGGTCTTGGTGCGGGTGTGGAAGTGGTAGAGGGTGCGCCCGGTGGTCAGTTGCAGCGGGTACGCGGCGCTGGTCGTCTCGTCGGGCGGGACGTAGGTGGCCGGCTTCAGCACGGCCCTGCCGTCGGGGTTGAGGGACCGGTACTCCTCCTCGGGCACCGGATCGCCCGTCATCAGGTCCTTGCCGTAGGTCTCGCAGACGTCGGCGGCGGCCCAGGGGATGCCGTCGGTATAGAGCCGCTCGGTGCCGTCGGGGTTCTCCTCGGTGCAGGGCCACTGGATGCCGTCCGCGCCGCGCAGCCGCTCGTAGGTGAGACCGGTGTAGTCGCAGGGGCGGCCCCGGCCGCACTCCTTCCACGCCTCGAACGCCGACTCGGGGTCGTGCCAGGACACGAGCGGGCGGCCGTCCTTGTCACGGAAGTCCATCCTGCGGGCGTAGTCGAGCAGGATGTCCAGGTCGGGGCGGGCCTCGCCGGGCGGATCGACGGCCCGCTCGGAGAGGTGGACGGTGCGGTCGGTGTTGGTGAAGGTGCCGGTCTTCTCGCCCCAGGTCGCCGCCGGCAGTACGACGTCGGCGAGTTGGGCGGTCTCGGTGAGGTACAGGTCCTGGACGACGGTGAACAGCCGTTCCTGGCCGAGGATGGCGCGGACGCGGTGGAGTTCGGGCAGGGAGACCGCCGGGTTGGTGCCGGAGATCCACAGCAGCCGGATCGAGCCCTCCTCGGCCCGGCGGAAGATCTCCATGGTGTGGGTGGGCGGGCCGTCGTGCGGGATACGGGACGGTTCGACGTTCCAGAGGCGCGCGAGGTCGGCGACATGGCGGTCGTTCTGCCAGTTGCGGAAGCCCGGCAGATCGCCGTCGGCGCCGCATTCACGGGTGTTCTGGGCGGTGGGCTGGCCGTTCATCTGGAGGACGCCGCAGCCCGGCCGGCCGAGCATGCCGCGGATCAGCTGGAGGTTGTTGACCTGGCAGGCCGCGGCGGTGGCCTGGTGGGACTGGTAGACGCCCTGGAGGACGGTCGACAGCAGCCGCTCGGCTCCGCCGAGGATCTCGGCGGCCTCGATGATCCTCCCGGCCGGGATGTCGCAGACGCCCGCCGCCCATGCCGGGGTGCAGCCCGATACGCGCTCGGCGAGGTCGTCGTAGCCCACGGTGCGGGCGGCGATGAAGCCGGGGTCGATCCGGTCGGTGCGGATGATCTCGTAGAGCAGCGCGTTCAGCAGGGCCACGTTCGTGCCGCCGCGGGGTGCCAGATGGACGGTCGCGTGGCGGGCGACCGGGGTGGGCCGGGGGTCGACACACACCAGCTTCGGCGGGTCGCCGCCCGCCAGCCGGTCCAGGACGCGCATCCACAGCACCGGCTGGGTCTCGGCCATGTTGTGCCCGAACAGCGCGAGGGCGTCGGCGTGGTCGATGTCGGTGTACGAGGCGGGCTGGCCGTCGCAGCCGAAGGTCTCCTTGAGCGCCTCGGCGGCGGTCGCCGTGCACAGCCGGGTGTTGCCGTCGAGATGGGGCGTGCCGATCCCGGCGCGCGCCACGACCGCCAGGGTGTAGTACTCCTCCAGGAACAGCTGGCCGCTGGTGTAGAAACCGAGGGCGCCCGGTCCCCGCTCGCCGAGGAGTTCGCGGGAACGGGCGACGATCCCGGCCATGGCGGTGTCCCAGTCGCGGGCGACCAGGTGACCGTTCTCGCGGATCAGCGGGGTCGTGAGGCGGTCGGGCGCGTGGTTGGCCTGCCAGCCGAACAGGTCCTTCGGCCCGAGCCGCCCCCGGTTGACCCGGTCGCCGGGCCGGCCGCGCACCCCGGCGATCCGGCCGTGGACGACCGCGATGTCCATCGCGTCCCCGTTGGAGTGCAGCACCGACGCCGTCGGCACCCAGCGCTCCACCTCGTCCTCGGTGACACCCGGCGCCAGGAACGAGTCGACCCGCACGGGCCAGGGTTCACCGGGCGCGTACGGCGTCCGGTCGCCCCAGGGCCGCGCGATCCGGTCCACCTCGGGTCGCATCGACGTATCTGCTTCGGCTCGTTTCGCCGGGTCCCGCCCGGGCCGCGGGGACGGCTCGCCCTCAGGTCGCACCGATGTCTCCCCTTCGGCTCGTATCGCCGGGTCCCCCTCAACTCGCGGGGACGGCTCGCCCTCAGGTCGCACCGATGTCTCCCCTTCGGCTCGTATCGCCGGGTCCCCCTCAACTCGCGAGGACGGCTCGCCCTCAGGTCCCATCGACGTCTCCCCTTCGAAGTCGGTCGACGAGTCCCCTTCGGGCCGCGGCGGCGGGCCGCCCGGCGTCTCTCGCGCCGTCACAGCGGCCTGTCGTAGTCCTCGGGCCGGACCCGTCCGCGCCAGCCGCCGGTCTCCTTGCCTCGGCCTTCGATGTAGTCCTTGAAGCGACGCATGTCGCCCTTGACGCGTCGGTCGATCACGTTCAGCGCGTCCGCGCCCTTCTCGGCCATGCCCGTGGGCTCGATGTCCATGGTGAGTTCCACCCGGGTATGGGAGGCGTCCAGCTGTTCGAAGCGGACCGAGCCGCGCTGCCGGGTGCCGCCCTCCAGAGTGCGCCAGGTGATCCGGTCGTCCGGCAGCTGGTCGACGATCTCCGTGTCGAACTCCCGCCGGACCCCGCCGACCTTGGTGACCCAGTGGTTGTGCCGGGCGTCGAGTTGTCGTACCTCCTCGACACCCTCCATGAACTTCGGGAACTCCTCGAACTGGGTCCACTGGTTGTAGGCGGTGCGGACGGGAACCTCGACCTCCACCGCTTCCTTGACCGTGCTCATGGGTTCCTCCCTCTGCGTGGTCCACCACACCGGGGCTCGTCGGCCCCCGGCGTGTCCGTACGACACCGGGTACCCGGGTGGACGGCTCCAAGCCCCCTTCACCGAGGTGGACCGGGGCGCGGACGCGATCCGTGTGAGGCCACCGCCGCCGGGTACCCGGGGCCACGCCCAATGCCTGAAACCGCGACCGGAGGTGGAGAAGAATGGGACACGGCGGCAATGTGATCGACGAACTGGTGACCGATCACCGGGAGGTCGAGGAGTTCTTCGGCAAGATCGAGGCCCTGCCGTCCGGTGACAAGAACCGCAAGCTCTACGCCGACCAGGCCACGATCGAGTTGGTCCGGCACTCGGTGGCCGAGGAGGCCTACCTCTACCCGGCGGTGCGCAAGCACATGGAGGGCGGGGAGGCGCTCGCCGACAAGGAACTCGACGACCACGCCAAGGCCGAGCGGATCATGAAGGACCTGGAGAGCTGCGAGGCGGACGACCCCGAGTTCGACCGTCTGGTGGGCATGCTGATGAGCGAGATCCGCGCGCACATCACCGACGAGGAACAGAACCTCTTCCCGAGGCTGCGCGCCTCCTGCCCCGCCGAGGCCCTGGACGACCTGGGCGACAAGGTCCGCCAGGCCAAGAAGACGGCGCCGACCCGCCCGCACCCGTCGGCCCCGGACAAGCCACCGGCCAACAAGCTGCTCGCACCGGGCACCGGACTGGTCGACCGCCTGCGCGACGCGCTGACCGGGCGCGGCAAGTCGGCCTGAGAGGGTCACCGCCGGGACAACGGAGGACGGAACCTCCGCGCCGGGGGCGGTGCGACCGGCGGGTACGGACGACGAGACCTCCACGCCCGGGGGGCCGCGCCACCGCCGGGCACAGACCTCCACACCCGGGGCAGTGCCACCGGCCGGGACAGACCACCAGACCTCCACACCCGGGCGGTATGGGGCGGTATGACGGCGGGCACGGACGATGGAATCGGCGAGGTCCGCCTAGAGGAGACCGCCGCGTGCGAGTGGCGGACCGGGCTCAGGTCGGGACCGTGCGGCCAGGATGTCGGCGGTCGCCGAGGCGGGTGAGGAGTTGGGCGTGGTGCAGGCCCGTCACGGGGGCCAGGAGGTCGGGGTGTCGCAGCAGGGCCGCCGCCCGGCGGTCGTCCTCGTCGGGGACGAGCAGCCGCCGGAACTCCACCGGGGCGACCGCCGTGTGCTCACCGCCCGCGAGCGCGCCCACCGCGCGTCCGGCGAGGTCGGGATCGGTGAGCAGCGCCGCCGCCCAGCTCGCCACGACCTCGTCCACCCAGCTCCGCCAGGCGCTCTCCTCGTCCTGCTCCGGATCGCCCGATTCCGTACCGGTGAGCCAGTCGAGCCGCGCCGAACCCCCCGGGCCCGTCATCGCGACCAGTCCGGCGTCGAGCGCGGTCGGATAGCGCAGCCAGGCCGCGACCGTGACGGCCTGGCGGGCCTGCGCCTCGCACCGGGCCGTGGCGAGGACGCCACCGTGCGCCGGGAAAGCGGCGATCAGCCAGCGGGCCGTCGCCGCGACGAGGGGGGAGAGATCTGTGAGCACTGCCTACCGCACGAGCCTCGGAGAAGGGAACGGAGTCGCACACAGACGGTAGCCCGATGAGGGCACCGAGGACATGCCCACGGCCTTCCCCAAGGCGTGGCCCCGGCCACACCGGGCGCCGCGTCACGGTACGGGACGGAGGTCGTGGAACACCGTGACGGTGGACTCCGCGCCACCGGCCGCTCCCTCCCGGCGAACAGTCCGGCTGCGGACCGGCGACATGGAGCGACTAACGCCGACCCGCCGGCCGGGGAGGACCTGTGGATCTGCCCGGCCGCGAACGGTCACACCGAGGCGACCGGCATGGATGCCGCGGGACGGCGCCAGTATCTGTACCACCCCTGGTTCCGTGAGGAGCGGGAGGCGGCCCGCCCGCCGACGTGCCGTGAAGCGCGCGGTCCGCGAGGTGGCCGACCACGTCGGCAACACACCGGCGGTGTGCCGGGCCTCGTACATCAATCCCAGGGGCATGGAGCCGTACGAGGAGGGCCGCACCATCGGACCGGCACTGGAACGCCCGGGCGCCGACACCGGCTTCGGCCGCCCGGCCGCCCGGCCGCCCAGGGCGCGGTCGAAGCGGCGGTACTGCGGCTGCCGGCCTGAATCGGACCGGCTCCGCCCCGCCGCTGGCCCTCGCCGCTCAGCGTTTTCTGGAGCGGATGCGGGTCACGAGCAGAGTGCCGCTGACGACCAGGCCGACGGCGAGGATCTTGGCCGCCACGTAGTAGCCCGCCCACGCGCCGTCAGGGTCGGTGCCGCGCAGGACGAGCCAGACGGCGGCGCCCGCTCCGATCGCCGTGAACAGGGCGCCTCCGACCAGTCCGGTCGGCCCCCACCAGGCTCCCCCGTCGAAGCCGGGCGGTTCCTCCACACGCTCGTTCGCCGCTCGTTCTTCGCTCTGTTCGCTCATCTGCTCGCTCTCACTAGGGTGATCGGGAGCGTAGCCCGCCGCCGGCGGTGAACGCGCGGCGACGGGCCAGGAGATGAGCGGGGCGGGCGAGAATGGCCGGATCAGGCCGGGACGTTCTTCCCGGTGGCCGTGGCGGTGTGCTCGGCGGTGCGCTCGGCGAGCGAGTCCTCCTTGGTCTCGCGCAGGAACAGCAGGGCCAGTACGGTCGCGGCGGCGCCGCCGCAGAGGAGCAGCGACACCGGGGTGCTGCTGCCGCCGTTCCCCGCGACGAGGCTCTCGGCGATCATCGGGGAGAAGCCGGCGCCGATGAGGGTCGCGCCCTGGTAGCCGAGGGAGGCGCCGGTGTAGCGGACCTTGGTGCCGAACATCTCGGTGAGCAGGGCACCGAGCGGTCCGTACATCACCGACTGGGCGAAGCCGTGGCCGAGGACGACGGCGAGGATCAGCAGACCGGGCGACTTGGAGTCGACCAGGGAGAGCACGGGGAAGGCGAGGGCGGCGGAGGCGAGGGCTCCGGTGAGGACGACCGGGCGGCGGCCGACCCGGTCCGAGAGCGCGGACGCGGCCGGCAGGACGACGAGCGCGACGCAGGCGGAGACGGTGAGCGCGGTGAGTACCTGCGGTCGGGCGTAGCCGATGCCGGTGGCGTAGGCGATCATGTAACTGGTCAGCAGGGACTGCGCGGTGAAGGCGCCGATGCCCACGCAGGCGGCCAGCAGGACCGGGCGGGGGCGGCGCAGTACGTCGAGGATCGGCAGCCGGGACTCGGCCCCCTCCTTCTTCACCTCGGCGAACAGCGGGCTCTCGACCACCTTGAGCCGGACGAAGAGGCCGACGCCGAGGAGGACGACGCTCAGCAGGAACGGTACGCGCCAACCCCAGGCCGCGAACTGGTCCTTGGGCAGGGTGACGACGAAGGCGACGACGGCGGTGGAGAGCAGTGAGCCGAGCGGGGCGCCCATCTGCGTGAAGCTGGACCACAGTCCGCGCCGCTTCCGCCCGGCGTGTTCGACGACCATGAGGGTGGCGCCGCCCCATTCGCCGCCGATGGCGATGCCCTGGACGACACGGAGGGCGATCAGCAGCACGGGTGCCCAGACGCCGATCGTGTCGTAGGTGGGCAGCAGTCCGATGAGGAAGCTGGCGCCGCCCATCAGGCCCATGGTCAGCAGCAGCATCGACTTGCGGCCGAGCCGGTCGCCGAAGTGGCCGAAGATGACGCCGCCGAGGGGGCGGGCGAGGTAGCCGGCGGCGAAGGTGCCGAACGCGGCGATGGTGCCGACGGCGGGGTCGGCGCCCGGGAAGAAGAGTTCACCGAAGACGAGGGCGGCGACGGTGCCGTAGACGAGGAAGTCGTAGAACTCGACGGCGGTGCCGAGGAGTCCGGAGAGTGCGACACGACGCAGTTGCCGGCCTCGTTCTGCGTCCGTGAGCGGTGCTGCGACGGGGGACGTGGACATCGCGGTCTCCTGGGCGGAGGGGGAAGGACAGCGAAAATGTAGGCACCCCCATTGCGGTCGTCAATATTCTGCACAACATCGACTCGGATGGTGCGAGGGGGACGGCGAGCGGGCGCCCCGGGGGTCCTGATCGCCTCGGTGGCGGAAAACGTCTGGCGTGGGGGACGGGGAGGGGCACAGACTCGTGCCATGGGTGACATGGGGGCGTTCCGGGAGGCGGTCACCGCGTGGGCGGCCGGGGGCCTGGGTGATCCGGCGCGTGAGCCGGCCGAGCGGCTGGCCGAGCAGTTGTCCGTACGGACGGCCGTGCTGCTCGAAGGGCCGAGCGATGTCGCGGCCGTCGACGCGCTCGCCGCGCGGCACGGCCGGGATCTGGCGGCCGAGGGTGTGTGCGTGCTGACGATGGGCGGCGCCATGAACGTCGGCCGCTTCGCCCAGCTCCTCGGGCCCCCCGGGCTGGGCCTCGGCCTCACCGGACTGTGCGACGAGAACGAGCGCCGCTACTACGCCCGCGGTCTGGAGCGGGCCGGCGCGGCGCAGCGGGCGTTCTTCGTCTGCGCGGCCGATCTGGAGGACGAGCTGATCCGTGCGCTGGGCCCGGCACGGGTCGAGGAACTCGTCCGGGCGGAGGGCGATCTGCGTCCCCTGCGGACGTTTCTGCGCCAGCCCGCGCAGCAGGGCCGCCCCGCGCAGCAGCAGTTGCGGCGCTTCCTCGGCACCAAGAAGGGCCGCAAGATCCACTACGGCCGTGTGCTCGTCGAGGCGCTGGACCTCGACCGCGTCCCCGCGCCGCTCGACGATCTGCTGGCCGAACTCTGACCGGACGGTCGCCCTCGGCGTTCAGGACGCCGGGTGCGCCGTGTCGCCCCGGCGGAGGGCACGGGAGCAGAAGCCGATGAACGTGGCGTTGACCAGGGCGCCGATGGTGACGGCCAGCACGACCATCGCGGTGCCGTCCGGGAGGGCGAAGAGGATGAAGCTGGTCGGGGCGGTGGCCAGCAGCGGGATGACCCCCGCCATGGACTCGTCCGAGCTGTCGCCGACGGTCACCACGACCGCCCAGACGAGAAGGACGGCGCACAGCCCGAGATAGACGAGCGCGGCGATGTCGCTCAGGGCGTGGAGCACACGCCGGGGAAGGGAACGGCGGGGCAGGGAACGGCCGGGGTCGGCGGCGGTCACAGGGCTACTCCTGGGGGTCGCGACGTCAGAGGTGGGCGCCGGCCGGGTTCGGTGGCGTCAGGGGTCGGCACGGGCCGGGCTCGGTGGCGTCAGAGGTGGGCACCGGGCGGGTTCGGGCGGGCCAGGCCCAGGTCGTAGGCGAGGATCGTGGCCTGGACGCGGTCCCGGAGGCCCAACTTGCGGAGCAGGGCGTTCACATGGGACTTGACCGTACCCACGGTGATGTCGAGTTCATCGGCGATCTCCGCGTTGGTGAGGCCGGTCGCGACCAGGGTGAGGACATCGCGTTCACGGCCGGTCAGCCCGTCCAGTACGGACGGCGCGCCGTCGGGCCGGAAGCCTGCGCCCGCTCCCGAGGCGTAGTGGCCGATGAGCCGGCGCGTCGCGGAGGGCGCGAGCACACTCTCACCGGCCGCCACCACCCTGATCCCGTGCAGCAGTTCGGAGGCGTGCACGTCCTTGAGGAGGAAACCGGAGGCGCCGGCGCGCAGCGCGTCGAAGACGTAGGCGTCGAGGTCGAACGTGGTGAGCACCAGGACCCGGGGGGCGCCCTCGCGGCCGGTGATGATCCGGGTGGCGGCGATGCCGTCCAGTTCGGGCATCCGGACGTCCATGACGACGACGTCGGGGGCCAGTTCCCCGGCGAGCCGTACGGCGGCCGCGCCGTCGGCCGCCTCGCCGACGACCGTCATGTCCTCCTCGGCGTCGATCACGGCGGCGAACCCCGCCCGTACGATGCCCTGGTCGTCGACGACCAGCACCCTGAGGCTCATCGCTCCCTCTCCTCGTCGCTCCGCTCCGCGCCCCTGCCCGCCACAGGTCCGTAGTCGACCGGTGTGCCCCCGGCCTGGGCCGTGCCCCCGGTGTCCGGTGGGCCCTCGGCCTCCGGTGCGATGGGCAGTCGGAGGTGGACCGTACCCGGTGGAGCGGTGGCCAGGGTGCCACCGACCGCGGTGACCCGTGCCGCCAGCCGTTCGCGTACGGCGCTGCCGGAGGCGTGGGGGACCCCGGTGGCCGTGAGCGTCAACATGGCGTCGTCCGCGTCGAGTTCCAGCAGGGCCGGTTCCTCGCCGCCGGCCGCGAGCAGGGTCTCGGCGGCATGGTACGCGGCCAGATCCACCGCCGTGGGCAGCCGTTCGGGCACCCGCTCGGTCATCCGTATCCGCACGTCCCGTCCCGTGGCTCTGCACTGATGGGCCAGCAGATCGAGGGCCTGGAGGGTGGGCTGGGGGCGCAGTTCGGGCGTGGTGTCGCCCGCCCGGACGGTGTCGAGCAGGGCGCGCATCGCGGCCAGCGCCTCACGGGCCCGGTCGGCGGTCACCTCCAGTCGGCCGGCCTCCGCCTCGGTGACCATGTCGGCGGTGCGCTCCAGTACGGTCGTCTCCAGCCCGGCGGCGATCCGCCGCCGCTCGGCCCACGCGTCCCGTACGGCCTCCTCGGTCCAGACGGCGAGCCTCCGTTCCCGCGCGCCCCGGGCGTCCCGGTCCCGCCGCCCGCGCAGGTAGCCGATCCAGCGGGCCGCGCCGACCACCGAGGCGGCCCCGGCGACCGAGCCCGCGACGACCGCCCAGGCGGGGACGGTCGTACCCCGGTCGAGGAGGGCGACGGCGAGGGCGAGCGCGTGCACGGCGACGGCCGCGAGGGACGGGCCCGCAGACCGCAGGAGGGCGCGTGGGCCACGGTCGGTGGGCCGCTCTCCCGCCTGCCGATCCATGGTGTCCCCGGCGAGGGCCGCGCAGGTGGCGAGCATGCCCAGCAGCGGAGGCAGCAGCACCGGGCCCGTGTAGTCGCCCATGGTCATCGCCGGCGGCCAGAGCAGGGCCAGTCCGAGCAGGGCGGCGTACGTGGAACGGGGCGCGCGTGGCCGCCACAGCAGGGCGACCGCCTGGGCCGCCGCCAGGAGAGCGAACAGGACGCCCGCCGAGACATGCGCCTCGGTGGACGCGGGCTCGGGGTGGATGACCAGGGCGGGGAGCAGGGGTTGCAGACACAGGCCCGCGGCGGCGGCCAGCTGGGCCACACGGTAGCCACGGGTGACGGACCGCTCCGGCGGGGCGGCGGTACGGCCGGGCAGGACCGCGCGTACCTCCCAACCGCCCTCCGCCGTGGGCCCCGTGGACAGCGTGCCGCCCAACTCCTTGGCCCTGGACCGCAGAAAGCCCTGACCGCGGCCACCGCCGAGGTCCGCGCCGTGCGCCACCGAACCGGCCGGGGGTGCCGCGCTGGTGACCACGACGTCGGTACGGGTGTCGCCGTACCGGCACACCACCTTGGTCCGCGCGCCGGGGGCGTACCGGGCCACGTTGGTGAGGGCCTCGCGCACGATGCCGAACGCCGCGTCCGCGACGGCGCCCTCGGGCAGGGGGTCGATCTCGTCGTCGATCCGCTGGTCCAGCCGTCGGAACCCGGCGATCAGATCGAGCAGCCGCTCCTCGGGCGACGGCATGTCCTCGCGCGAGGGCGCGGGGGCCCGTACGGCACTCAGTGCGCGGGTGACCTCGCGGCCGGTCTCGACCGCGAAGTCCAGTGCCTCCGCGGCGAGTTCGGGACGCCGGTCGCGCAGCCCGAGCGCCGCGCCGGCGGTGACGACGACGGCCGTCAGATGGTGGGCGCTGACGTCGTGCAACTCCCTTTCCATACGGCGCCGTTCGACCGCCGGGAGGCGATGCCGCTCGGCTTCGGCGCGCTTGAGCCGTTCCTCGGCGGCCTGTCGTGCGCGCCGGCCTCGGCGGACGAGGAGACCGGCGCCGCAGGTGGCCGCGTACAGCAGGGCGGTCAGGACGAGGTCGAGTCCGTTCCAGTCGCCGAGACCGTGCAGGCCGATGCCGAACAGCGACTGCCAGAAGGCGAGCGTCACCGTGCCGAGGACGGCCGTGAAGGTGTCCCGTTCAGTCGCCACCGTGAACAGGGCGAGCGCCACACCGGCCGTGCCGAGGACGGCCGTCGCCCCCGTCGGCAGCGGACCCGCGCCGAGCGCGCAGGTGGCCGCGACCACGACGAGGGTGGTCGCCGGGCGGGTCCGGCGCAGCGCGAGCGCCGCCGTCACCACCCCGGCGACCAGGGCCGCCACCACGAGCGCGGCCCCGGACGGCACCGTCCCACGCACCAGTGCGCCGCCGGGCCACACCAGGGCCTGGGCGCAGATCAACAGGACCGGGACCAGCCGGTCGTCCATTCGCTTCATGACGGACCAAGGTTAGGTCCGCCGACGACGGACCCGACTCCGGCTGGAGGGGGATCTCGGTCTCTTACCTGGGTTGCAGACGACAGCGGACGGCGAGGGACGACCGGGAGCCCTGGCGGGTCCGCCCTACACCGCGCAGGCCCGGACGAAGGCGTCGGCGAGTTCGGCGGGGCGGGTGAAGCAGGACTCGTGGCTGCCCGGAGTCTCTATGAACAGGGGGCTCTTGAGCCGCCCGGGGAAGCGTTCGGCCCAGTGCCACTCGCCGGGCAGGGAGACGTCCTCGGTGGACAGGACGTAGGCGGTGGGGATGTCGAGCGCGGTGAACGCCGAGGTGTCGGGCTTCTCGGTGAACGTGCCGAGGGGCTGCGGCACGAGGAGGGAGTGGACGACCCGCTGGGCCTCCTCACCGGCGTCCTGCATGAAGGCGCGCTGCCACACCTCCAGCGGCAGCGTCACCGAATCGTCGCCGGACGCGGCGGCCAGGGCGCGGAACATCTCGCCGTAGTGCGGTGGGCACGCCTCGATCAGGGACTCGCCGTCGTTCGGCACGAACGCGCTCCAGAACACCAGCCGCCGGACACGGGCGGCGAGTCTCGGAGCCGCGCCGACCAGGACATAGCCGCCCCAGCTGTGGCCGACCAGGGTGATTCCCTTGAGGTCGGCCCGCTCGACGTACTCCACAAGGCTGTTCACACAGTCGGTGAGGGTCACCCCGCGCCGGTCGTCGTCGGTGCCCAGCCCGGCCAGGGTCGGGGCGTGCACCTCGTGCCCGGCGGCCCTCAGCTCGTTCGCGACCGGACGCCAGGCCCAGCCGCCGTGCCACGCCCCGGTCACCAGGACGAAGGTCTCACTCATTGCCGATCTCCTTTGATCGATCGCGTCGATTGCCGACGCCTATTGCCGACGTCTATTGCCGACGTCTATGTCACAACCAGCGTGGAAGGGAAGGGAGTTCACCTGTGATGTGCAGTTCCTCGGTGCCGCCCCGGCCGGTGAGCCAGGCGGCGAGGGCGTACGGCGGTCCGGTGACCGTGACGCCGGGGGCCGGCTTGCCGAGCACGACGGAGCCGTGGCCGTCCGCCACCAACTCCGCGCCGCCGTCGACCCGTGACGCCATCCACCCGGCGACATCGCGCACCAGGGCCCGGGCGAAGCCGGGCGGCAGGGCGTCCATGCCGACGCCCGCCCGCAGGTCGACGAGGTGTATCCAGACCTCGCGGGCCCGCAGCCAGGGCACCTCGGCCGCCGGGATCTCACGGCCCAGTCCGCTGGTGACGGTGGCCGACCAGGCGTCGTCCGACAGCGCGTCCGCGGCCTTGCGGAAACGGTCGGCGGACTCCCTTACGTCCGCCCGCTGTTCGGCGAGGGAACGCCCGGCGCCCGCCTCGATGTCCGTCGCCCGCTGGCCGGGTGACGTGTACATGGGCGTACGTATCCCCGTGCGGGCCCAGGTCAGCAGGTTGACCAGCGCGTCGGCGTTGCGGGCGAGATGGGTGAGGAGATGGCCCCGGGTCCAGCCGGGGAGGGCGGACGGTGCGGCGACCCCCTCGGGCGGCAGCGCGTCGACCGCCTCCTCGAACCGGCGTTGTCCCTCCTCGGCCCAGGCCAGGACCTCGGCCCGGTCGAGTGGGGTCACGGCTTCTCCTCGACGACCGTGTTCACGCACTCCCCCAGGCCCTCGACCACGGTCCGTACGACCTGACCGGGCTTCAGGAACACCTTCGGGTCGCGGGCCGCGCCGACCCCGCCGGGCGTACCGGTCAGGACGAGATCGCCGGGCTCCAGCGTGGTGAACGTACTGATGTACGCGGCGATGTCGGCGGGGGTGAAGAGGAGGTCGGAGGTGCGGGAGCGCTGCATGACCTCGCCGTCCACCTCGCAGCGGATCTCCAGGTCGGCCGCGTCGTCGATCTCGTCGCCGGTCACCAGCCAGGGCCCGGCGGGGGTGCTGGCCTCCCATGCCTTGCCCTGGAGCCACTGCGGTGAGCGCCACTGCCAGTCCCGCATGGAGATGTCGTTGACGACCGTGCAGCCGGCGATCGCCGCCGCCGCCTCCTCCGTCGTGGCGCGGCGCCGCAGCCGGGAGCCGATGACGAAGCCCAGCTCGGCCTCCCAGTCCAGTTGCTCGGTCTCGCCCGGGTGGGCGATGTCGTCACGCGCGCCGAGCAGGACGTTGGCGAACTTGGCGAAGAGGGCGGGGTGCGAGGGCATCTCGCGGCCCATCTCGGCGATGTGGGTGCGGTAGTTGTGGCCGACGCAGAAGATCTTGCCGGGGGTCGTGACGACCGGGGCGAGGTCGAGGGCGGCCACGTCGTGCGCCGGGCCGTCGGCCGAGGCCGCGTGTGCACGCCAGTCGGGGCGGCGCAGCAGGGCGGCGACGTCGGGGGCGCCGGTCTCCACGGCCCGGTCGCCGTCGAGACGGACGGCCGCCGTGCCGTCGGCGGTGCGGATGGTGGCGAGCTTCATGCGGAGGTGCTCCCGGTGGTCTCGGTGCGGGCGAGGTTCAACGCCTCGTAGAGGGGCGCGTCGTTGAAGGTGAACAGGTCGAGGTCGGTGTGTGCGGCGAGGGTCAGGGCGCACCAGGAGGGGATCGAGACGAGGTCGCCGGTGGACACCTCGATGACGCGGTCGTCGAGGGTGACGGTGCCGCTGCCCCGGAACACCTGCCAGACGGAGGAGCCCACGGTGCGGCGGGTGGCGGTCGTGGTGCCCGCCCGCAGCCGGTGCATCTCGGTGCGCAGGCTGGCGAGGGCGTCGCGGCCGGTGGCGGGGTTGGTGAAGCGGATGCCCGCGTGGCCGGGCTCGATGACTCCGGGGTGACCTTCGTCCTCCAGCTCCAGCTGGGCGGTCAGGGCGTCGTCGGTGTCGGCCCAACGGTAGGCCATGAGCGGTGAGTTGGCGGTGTCGGGGGCCCCGATCGGGCGCAGCCCGGGGTGGCCCCAGAGCCGTTCGTTGCGGGACCGGGACGGGGTCGACCGGTCCGACACCCCGTCCTCGCCGAACTCGAAGAAGCCCGCGTCGAGGCGGTGCACCAGCGGGATGTCGAGGCCGTCCAGCCAGACCATCGGCTCGTCGCCGACATGGTGGTGCCCGTGCCAGTGCATGGACGGGGTCAGCAGCAGATCGCCGGGCCGCATCTCGACGGCATCGCCGTTGACGACGGTCCACACCCCCTCGCCCTCCAGGATGAACCGGAAGGCGCCCTGCGAGTGCCGGTGCGCCGGGGCCACCTCGCGCGGGCCCAGATACTGGATCGCCGCCCACAGATTGGGGGTCGCGTACGGCCGTCCGGGCAGCCCCGGGTTGGCGAGCGCGATCGCCCGGCGCTCACCGCCCCGCCCGACCGGCACCAGATCGCCGGAGCGACGGGCCAGCGGCAGCAGGGTGTCCCACTGCCAGACGTGCGGTACGGCCTCGGGGCGCGGGGTGAGCGGCATGAGGTCGCCGATCTCGGTCCACAGCGGGATCAGCCCGGCCGCCGCGAACCCGTCGTACAGCTCGCGGAGTTCGGGGTCCTTCTCGTCCGGGGCTATGACGGGCACGCTGGTGGCCGCGTCGGTGACCGCGTCCATGGCCGCGTCAGGGGCGGCGCCCACGGCCGTGTCAGGGGCGTCAGTGGTCATCGGGGGTTCCTTCGGCGTCGAGGCGGCGTGCGATGTCGGCGCGCAGGGCCTTCTTGTCGATCTTTCCGACCTTGGTGGCGACGAGTTCGGGGACGTTCACCAGCCGGTCGGGGAATTTGAAGCGGGCGCATCCGGCGCGCTCCATCACCTGGTGGATGTCGTCGAGGGTGACCGTGTGCCCGGGCTCCGGTACGACGTAGAGGCAGACCCGTTCGCCGAGGTGGACATCGGGCATGGCCACGGCGGCGGCGCGGGCGACACCGGGGGTCTGGTAGGCGAAGTTCTCGATCTCCTCGGCGGAGATGTTCTCCCCGCCCCGGATGATCATGTCCTTGTCGCGGCCCTCGACGACGAGGTTGCCGTCCGGCAGCAGCCGCACGATGTCACCGGTGCGGTACCAGCCGTCCTCGGTGAACGCGCGGGCGTTCTGCTCCTCGGCCCGGTAGTAGCCGCGCGGCGTGTACGGGCCCCGGGTGAGCAGCACGCCCGGTGTTCCGTCGGGGACCGGGTTGCCCAGTTCGTCGACGACGAGGAGTTCGTCGTCCTCGCACATCGGGCGCCCCTGGGTCGTGCAGATGACGTCCTCGGGGTCGTCGAGGCGGGTGTAGTTGAGCAGTCCCTCGGCCATGCCGAAGACCTGCTGGAGTGTGCAGCCCAGTTCGGGGCGGACCCGGCGGGCGACATGGTCGGCGAGCCGGGAGCCGCCGACCTGGAGCAGCCGCAGGGAGCCGAGGTCGTGTCCGGGGTGTTCGCGGTGGTGGTCCAGCCAGCGCTGGGCGACGGCCGGCACCAGGGCGCTCACGGTGACGCCCTCGCGCTCGATGACCGGGAACGCCTTGTCCGGGTTCGGGGAGCCGAGGACGACCCGGCCGCCGTTCAGCAGCGTGCCGAGCAGGCCGGGGCAGGCCAGGGGGAAGTTGTGCCCGAGGGGCAGGGCGGCGAAGTAGACCGTGTCGGGGCCGAGTTCACAGACCTCGGCGCTGCGGCGGGCGTTGTAGAGGTAGTCGTCGTGGGTACGGGCGATGAGCTTGGGCAGGCCGGTCGTACCACCGGAGAGTAGGAAGACGGCGATGGAACGGCTGTCGGGGCGGTACGTGTCCACGGCGGCCCGTTCGGGGGCTTCCGGCGCGGCGGCGCACAGCTCGCGCAGATCCACGGCACCGTCGCCGACCTTGTCACCAAGGACCAGCACATGACGCAGGGTTGACGAGCCGTCAGCGATCTCGAACGCCATCGCCTGATGGTCGTGGTCCTTCAGGACGTCCGGCACCGCGACGGCGACCGCCTCGCTGTGCTCGACGAGGTACCCGATCTCGTGTCTGCGATGGCCGGGCAGCGCCATGACCGGGATGACACCGAGGCGCAGACAGGCGTAGGTGAGGATCACGAACTCGACGGTGTTGGGCAGTTGCACCACGATCCGGTCGTCCGGTCGAAGCCCCAGCGCGGCGAGGCGCAACGCGGTGGCATCCGCGCACTCGGCGAGCCGCCGGTACGTCAGCCGCCGGTCACCGTCGACGACGGCGACCGCGTCAGGGGACGCGTCGGCGGCGGCGTGCAGCCGATCCCCGAGGGCGACGCCCTCCCAGTAGCCCTTCGCGGTGTAGCGCTCGGCGTACTCGGCCGGCCAGGGCACAACACCGTCGCTGCTCGGCTGAGGCAGGTCGGGCCGATTCCGCTCCGGTCCAGCACCAGCGCCCCGAAGGGGCTCGGGGCGAGACATTGTGCGGCCCCGCCGCGTGGGCGCGACCAGCCCAGACGGCGCCGCAGCCAACTGACGCCCTGTGGCGGCACTTCCAACGGAGGACTCAGCCATGGTCGTTCTCCTCAGTGGTCATGGGCACAATCACGGCGTCCAGGGCGATCAGCCCATCAGCGGTGAGCCGCAAAGGGTTGATCTCGATCTCGGCGGTCTCGGGACTCGCGGCCAGGGCTGCGGCAAGCCCGGCGACAACCCGGCCGAACGCGGAGCGATCCAGCACCGGCCCACCGCGCCAGCCGTCAAGCAGGGCCCGCCCGGCCAGTTCGCCGGGCATATCGGCGGCCTCGGTCACGGACAGCGGGGCGAGCCGGATCGCCACATCGGCGAGCGCCTCGGCGGCCGTACCGCCCAGCCCCACCAGCACGACCGGCCCGAACACCGGGTCCCGTCGCGCCCCGAGCACGAGATCGACACCCGCCGGGGCCATCGCCTCGACGAGATAGCGCCGCCCGTCCCCGATCGCGTCCAGCGCCGCGTCCAGCTCTTCGGGTGTACGGACCCCGAGATGGACGCCACCGACCTCCGTCTTGTGCAGGATCGCGGCGTCGAGCACCTTGACGGCCACGGGCCCGCCGAGCTGCCGCAGGGCGTGGTGGGCGTCGGCGCGGGAGTCGCAGGCCACGCGGTGGGGGGTGCGGATACCGAGCCGCGAGAGGTACGACTTCGCGGCGTCCTCGTCGAGGGGACCGGCGGGTACGGCCTCGCCCACCGTGCCCGGGTCGGCCTCGTCCGCCTCCTCCCGCACCACCCTCTGCCGCGCGTCCGTCACGAGTGCCCGTACGGCGTTGGCGGCGGACGCCGGGCCCGGGAGCGCCGGGACTCCGGTCTTGTGGAGGCGGGCCCGCTGCTCGGCGATGTCCTCCGGCAGGCCGCCGACGACCACCACGGCCGGGGAGCCGGGGCCGAGGCCGGCGTCCTGGGCGGCGGAGGCGAGGTCGACGCTGTCGGGCTCGGTCAGGGCGTAGACGGAGAGGAGGTCGATCGCCGGGTCATCGGCGGTGGTTTCGAGGACGCGGGCGAAGGTCTCGGCGGGGCGGCCGGTGTCGACCGGGTTGCGCTGGTAGGTGAGCGGCGGCAGCAGTGCGCCGAGCGCGTCCTGGGTGGTGGCGGCCAGCTCGGGTACGCGGATGCCGTCGACACCCGCGCGGTCGGCCAGCAGCAGCCCCGGCCCCGCCTGGGCGGTCACGATGCCGAGCCCGGGATCGCGCAGGGGCCGCAGCCGGATGCGGGACAGCGCGGTGAGCGCGTCCACCAGTTCCCGTTCGTCGTCCACGACCACGGCCCCGGCCTGTCGCAGCGCGGCCCGCGTCGTGCGCCAGGACGTGGCGAGCGCGCCGGTGTGCGAGCGGGCGAAGTCACCGATGTCGCTGCGGCCGACGACCAGCGCCACGACCGGTTTGACGCGGGCCACCGCGCGGACGGCCGCCACCAGGCGCGGCCCGTCCGGGACGGTCTCCAGATGCAGCGCGACGGCGGTCGTACGGTCGTCGCCGACGAGGTGTTCCAGGATGTCCGCGGCGGTGACGTCGAGGCCCGCGCCGATGCCGACGCCGAGGCTGATGCCGTTGCCCGCGGCGACCAGGTCGAAGGAGAGCGCGTGGTTGACGCCGCCGCTGGCCGCGACGACGGCGATGTCCCCGGCGGGAAGTTGTCCGGCGGCCGGTACGAAGCTGGCGGTCAGACCGAGGTGGGGCGCGAAGAAGCCGGAGGTGTTGGGGCCGAGCAGCCGGACCCCGGTCTCCCGGGCGACGCGGCGCAGTTCGTCGGCGTGGCGCTCGCCCTCGGGGCCCGCCTCGCCGAAACCGCCGGCGCAGACCAGTGCGGCACGGCAGCCGGCCGAGGCCGCCTCGGTCAGGGCCTCGGCGCAGCCGGCCGAGGGTACGCACAGCACGGCCAGGTCCAGCCGCCCGTCGAGGTGCGCGGCGGCTTCGGCGACCGAGGCGTACACGCCCTCGCCGGGATCGGGTCGGCGTGCGTTGACCAGGGCGCGGGCGCCGGGGAAGGAGGCCAGCGACCGGGCCATGGCGGCCCCGAGCTTCCCGCTCTGCCGCGAGGCGCCGATCACCGCGACACCTTCGGGTGCGAGCAGGGGGGTCAGGTCGGTCGTCATGCCCGCTCCCCTCCCACCAGGTCGGCGCGGCCGGAGAGCAGCAGGGTCTCGGCGCGGTCGTCGTCCATGGTGTCCTCCACGATCAGGGCGGGTACGCGGTGCCCGAGCCGGGCCTGTTCGGCGAGGAGGGAGCGGGTGAGGGGGGTTCCGCCGTGTACGGCGACCAGGGCGGGCGGGGCCGTAGCGTCGGCAGCTCGCGCCAACTCCTCGTACACCGAGGGGAGTTGGGTTTCCTCGTCCGGTGCGGTGAGCCACAGGCAGTCGGAGCCCTCGCCACGCAGTCCGGCCAGCTCCGCCCCCGTCAGGTGCCGGCCGGTGAACTGCCGCTCGCCCGCCCGGAACGGTGTCTCCAGGGGGTCGTGTCCCTCGTGCGCGGCCCGCCAGTCGCGTACGACCGTGTCGATGAACTCCGGGTCCCGGCGGGCGATCCGTCCCTTGCCGATGCTGCGGGAGATGAAGTGGAAGGCGAACTGGATGGGTTCGAAGGCGTCGTGGTAGCGGCCGAAGTGCTCCCACCAGGACAGGCTGGGCCGGGCGGAGGCCTGGATCTTCTCCACCGAGGGCCGCGCCGCCGCCTCGTACGCCTCCAGCGCGGCCGGAAGGTCGTCGCGGTGGGCGGTCAGGCTGTCGGCGAGGGCGATGGCGTCCTCCATGGCCATCTTGGTGCCGGAGCCGACGGAGAAGTGGGCGGTGTGGGCGGCGTCGCCGAGCAGTGCGACGTTGCCGCTGTGCCAGCGGCGGGTGCGGCGGGTGCGGAAGTTGCCCCAGCGGGAGTTGTTGACCAGCAGTTCATGGCCGTCGATCTGCTCGGCGAAGAGCTTCTCCAGGTAGTGCCTGGTCTTCTCGTCGCTGGGCCCGGGTGGCTGTGTGGTGTCGAACTCGTCGAGTCCGGCCCGGCGCCAGGACTCCTCATCGGTCTCCACGATGAAGGTGCTGACGCCGTCGCCGATCGGATAGCCGTGCACGGCGAAGGTGCCGTGCGGGCCGTGCTCGTGGACGAAGGTCAGCCCGTCGAAGGGATAACTCGTCCCGAACCAGATGAACTTGGCGGTCGCGACCTCCACCTCCGGTACGAGCACATCGGCGAGACGGTCACGGAAGCGGGAGTTCGCACCGTCGGCGGCCACGATCAGGTCGTAGTCGGCCAGCTGTGCCGGGTCGCCGGGAACCTCGTGGCTGAAGCGGAGGTCGACGCCGACCTCCTCGGCGCGGCGGTGCAGCAGGTGCAGCAGGGTCTTGCGGGTGATGGCGGCCATGCCGTTGCCGCCGCAGCGGACGCGCCGGCCCTTCAGCCGTACCTCGATGTCGTCCCAGTGCCGGCCGTGTTCGGCGAGGCCGGTGCGCAGGACGGGGTCCGCCGCGTGGATGGCGGCGAGGGTCGCGTCGGAGAACACCACGCCGAAGCCGAAGGTGTCCTCCGGGCGGTTCCGCTCGAAGACCGTCACCTCCACCGAGGGATCGGCCTGCTTGATGAGCGCCGCGAAGAACAGCCCACCGGGGCCGCCTCCGACACAAGCGATCCGAGAAACCATGGCCTCAGCCTCCATGTCGAACTCTGGGCCCAGCGTCGGACCCGCGAGCATCCTGTGTCAATAGATACACGGGCGTCAATAATTTGTAGCGGATTTCGGGAAGCGCCGTCAGGGCTGGTCATGGCCAGCCACCAGGGTTTGATCAGGTCAGTACAGGGGTCATCTCGGGCGCGCGACTCATCTTCACGACGGCCGTCCGTGTGTCATAGTCGGTTCCGTGAAGCCTCGATCGATCGTCTTCGACCTGTTCGGCGACTACGTCCGCTATCGCGGCGGCGCCGCCCGGATGCGCACGCTCACCACCCTGATGGGCTGCTTCGGCGTCGGTGAGAGCACGGTTCGGGTGGTGCTGGCACGGCTGCGCAAGGAGGGCTGGTTCGACGTCCGGCGCGAGGGCAGGGAGACCGTCTACGCTCTGAACAAGCGCAGTCTCCAGCTCCTCGACGAGGGCCGTACCCGTATCTTCGACCGGGCGCCCGCCGACTGGGACCGGCACTGGTACATGGTCATCTACTCGGTCCCGGAGACCGAGCGCGGCGTACGCGACCGCATCCGCAAGGAGCTGGCCTGGCTGGGTTTCGGCCCGCTGGCCCCGTCCACCTATGTCTCCCCGCACGACCGGCTGCGGCAGGTCCGGGAGAAGTTCGCGGACGAGCCCGCCGTACGCCTCGACACCCTGCGCTGCCAGTCGGGCGGGCTGCCCGTCGACCGCGAGATGGCGGCGCGCGGCTGGGACCTCGATGCCCTCAACGAGGACTATCGCGAGCTGCTGCGCACCTATCGCGGGCGGATGCCCTCGTATCGGGGCGGGCATCTCAGCCCCGAGGAGGCTCTGGTGGAGCGGATGCGGTTGACGTACGACTACCGCCAGTTTCCCTTCCGCGATCCTGATCTGCCGACCGAGTTGCTGCCGGCGGGGTGGGTGGGGCGGGAGGCGTATGAGATGTTCATGGAGGCCCATGATGTGTTGGGGCCGTCTGCGGAGGCGTATTACGACGAGGTAGTGCTGCGCTAGGAACTGGGGGCGCCTTTTGATGTGCCTCGCTTTGTCGTCTGGCGACTGCTGCGCCGTCGTGGCTTGTCGCGCCCACGCGGCGGAGCCGCATAATGTCTCGCCCCGCGCCCCTTTCAGGGGCCCTAGGCCAGATGGCCCAGCTCTCTTGATGCCTCCGTCACCGTCGTGTGCAGTTCTCGGGTCATTTCGGCCAGGTGGTCCGGGATTCCGGCGCTCTCCGGGAGGACGACCGAGATGGCCAGGGGCAGGGGGTCGCCGGCGGCGAAGACGGGGGCCGCGATCGAGATGATGCCCGGGATGACGCTGCCGCGGGTCTCGGCGTGGCCCTGTTCGCGGACCTGTTCGCGGGTGGCCGTGAGGCGCTCGGCGGGCCAGTCGGCCTCCTTGCCGCGCAGTTCGTCGCGGAGCACCTCGTCGGTGAGGCTCTCGGGCAGATGGGCGAGGAAGACCCGGCCGACCGACGAGGTGACCAGGGGCAGGGTGGCGCCGACGCGCACGGTCAGCGGCAGGGGCCGGGTGCCGTAGGCCCAGCTGACGACGATCGGGCCGCGGTCGCCCCAGACGGCGAGGTTCACGGAGTGGCCGGTGCGGTCGCGGAGCCGCATGGCGTGTCCGCCCGCGACCGCCACCTCGTTGGTGCGGCGCAGCGCCTCGGCGCCCATGCGTCGCATGGCGGCCCCGAAGTCGTAGAGCCCGGACGCGGGGTCCTGTGAGGTCAGCCCGATCCGGCCGAGGCTGACGAGATAGCGGTGGACCTTGCTGGGCCGCATTCCGCTGGCCTGGGCGATCGCCGACAGGCTCTGCGCGCCGCCGCCGCTCTCCAACGCCAATAGGACCCGCATGGCCGTCTCGACGGACTGGATGCCCTGGCGCTCCCCGTTCTCCCTGGGGTCGGGCTTCTCCTCTGGGTCGGTCGTGGTCACGGCGTGGCCCTCTCCCCTGCCGGTGATGGAACGTGATCAGCCTATCGGCGCGACCGGTCGGAACCGTTCGCGAACCGATCTTACATTCACTATTGCGGAACGCATTACGTTCTGGTGAACTGCGCATCGGTGGCACTCACCGCCACACCCGCTGCTCCTCCGCCGCCCCTAGGCCCTGTCGGCCCGTCCCCGCAGCCACCCGCTGAGGCGCCCTCCCCCACTGCGCCCCCCGGCTGCGACGACCAGGCGCCACATCCCCGCTCGTCTCACCTCGACCGCACTCGCGATCCCCCGAGGAGAACCCCGCAATGAAGCTGATCGGCCTCGAAGAGCACTTCGTGACCCCCGACCTGGTGGGCCACGGCGCGTCCACCGCCTCCATCGCCCAGCCCCAGGCCTGGGCGGAGGCCTCCCGCCGGCTCCTCGACCTCACCGAGGAACGCCTCGACGACATGGACGCGGCAGGCCTGGACATGCAGGTCCTGTCCCTCAACTCCCCCGGCCTCCAGGCGGAGAAGGACCCGGCCGCCGCCGTACGCCAGGCGATCACCGTCAACGACTTCCTCACCGGTGTCATCGCCGAGCACCCCGACCGCTTCTCCGGCTTCGCCGCCCTGCCGCTGCAGGACCCCAAGGCCGCCGCCGACGAACTGGAGCGCGCGGTCACCCAGCTCGGGCTGCGCGGCGCCCTCGTCAACGCGCACACCCACGGCCGCTATCTCGACGACCCCGAGCTGAGGGTCGTCTGGGAGCGCGCCGAACACCTCGGCGTACCGCTCTATCTGCACCCGGCCAACGGCGTCGACACCGCGCACGTCCTGTCCGGCCACCCCGAACTCGTCGGGCCGATGTGGAGCTGGGGCATCGACACCGCCACCCACGTCCTGCGGCTGATCTTCGGCGGGGTCTTCGACGACTTCCCGGGCGCCAAGCTGCTGCTCGGCCACATGGGAGAGGGGCTGCCGTTCGTGATGTGGCGCATGGACTCCCGCTGGGACTTCCACGCCCACCACGGCATCGAACTGAAGCGGGGACGCCCCTCGGAGTATCTGCGGCACAACCTCTACATCACCACCAGCGGCGTCTGCGACTCCGCGCCGCTGCTCACGGCGCTGCTGTCGATGGGCGCCGACCACATCCTCTTCGGCACCGACTACCCCTTCGAGGACATCGAGACGGCCACCAGGTTCCTGCGGAACGCGCCGATCAGCGAGGCCGACCGGCTGAAGATCGGCCACCGGAACGCGGAGAAGCTCCTCGGCCTCACCACCGACCCCGCGCCCGCACCCGCGTACGCCGGTGTCTGAGGCATCGGATGTCCGAGGAACCGGAACGGAAGGGCACGCACATGTACGACGTCGCCGTCATCGGGTACGGGCCGGTGGGCATGGTCACGGCGGCACTGCTGGGTCGGGCAGGCCATGACGTGATCGTGCTGGAGCGCTACCCCACCCTCTACAACCTGCCGCGCGCCGCCATCTTCGACGACGAGACGATGCGCACGTTCGACCGTCTCGG
Source organism: Streptomyces sp. NPDC002643 (assembly GCF_053592555.1). NCBI lineage: Bacteria > Bacillati > Actinomycetota > Actinomycetes > Kitasatosporales > Streptomycetaceae > Streptomyces > Streptomyces sp. NPDC002643. Next base: position 42,931 of record NZ_JBSFVY010000026.1, on the reverse strand, counting down.
TCTCTCCCAGGCCCTGCTGCCCACGCTGCACGTCCAGCGGAACTACGAATGGCTGGGCGGCGCGGGCGAGTTGCTCATCGAGCACGACTTCGCCGCCGTCGGCGGCCAGGGCTGGGCGGAGTGGTACATGATGTACCAGCCGTACCTGGAGGACGCCCTCGACGGTCTGGTCCGGGGTCTGGGGAACGTACAGATCCGGATGGATTCCCGGGTCACGGGACTCCACCACACCGATCGGGGCGTGGACATCCGGGTCGAGGGAACGGACGGCGTCGTCTCCGCCCGGTACGTCGTCGCCTGCGACGGCGGCAACAGCTTCACCCGGGACTGGCTGGGGATCGGGCAGGAGGACTACGGGTTCTCCGAGCCGTGGATGGTCTGCGACTTCCGGCTGAAGGAGAACGGCGGAGCCGACATCCCCAAGGCCCGCCAGGTGTGCGACCCGAAGCAGCCGATCTCGATCATCTCGCTGGGCCCCGAGCACCACCGGTTCAGTTTCATGCTCGACTCGGCGGAGTCCTTCCCCGTCGAGCGGGAGCCCGACCGGGTGTGGGCGCGGGTCGCCGACCATGTCGACCGGGGCCAGGCCGACCTCATCCGGGTCGCCACCTACACCTTCCGCTCGCTCGTCGCGGAGCGCTGGCGCGGCGGCCGGGTCTTGCTGGCCGGGGACGCGGCGCACCAGATGCCGCCGTTCCTCGGGCAGGGCATGTGCTCGGGCATCCGGGACGCGCAGAACCTCGCGTTCAAGCTGGACGCCGTGCTGCGCGGCGCCGACGAAACGCTGCTAGACACCTACCAGAGCGAACGCGAGCCCCATGTGCGGGCCATCATCGCCAAGGGCATCGAGTTGGGCCGGGTGCAGACCATGCGCGACCCGGTGGCCGCCGCCGAGCGCGACGCCCGGCTGATCGCGCAGCGCGAGGCGAACGGGCGCCCCGAGAAGATGCGTTTCCCGGGTCTCGGTCCGGGTCTGCGCGACACGTCCCCGCAGGCCGGGCAGCTGATGCCGCAGGGCCGGGTCGAGGCGCACGGCACCGAGGGGCTCTTCGACGCCGTACTCGGCCGGGGTTTCGTCCTCCTCGTCGACGGCCGTGCAGGCGCCACGCTCGACGCCCCGGCCATGGCCGAGGCCGCCCGGCTCGGTGTCGGCGTCCACCACCTCACCGACCGCCGGCTCACCACCGAGGGGTTCACCGATGCCGGCGGCGTCTACGGGCGCTGGTTCGACGAGACCGGCAGCGCCGCCGTCCTGTGGCGGCCCGACTTCTACATCCTCGGCACCGTGGCCTCCCTCACGGACGCCCCGGCGCTCCTGAAGACCCTTGCCACCGCAGTCGAGCCGGTACAGGCTCCTGCCACCGTCGGAGAAAGGACCCGGCCATGACCGCTCCGTCCGTCGTACGCCCGACCGTCCGAAGAGTGCCCGCGACCGCGTTCATGCTGGTCGCCGCATGGATCGTCTCCTCTCTGGAGGGCTATGACCTCGCCGTGTACGGCGTCACCGTGCCCGCGCTCCTGGGTGACCCCTCGCTCGGCATCGACAAGGCGGAGGCCGGCACGATCGGCTCGCTCGTCGGCATCGGCATGCTCATCGGCGCGGGCCTCGCCGGGGCCCTCGTCCACCGCACCGGGCCGCGACGGCTGCTGCTCGCCGGGACCTCGGTGTTCACCGTGGGCATGGCGGTCTGCACGGTCGCGGGCGGCGTGCCGTCCTTCGGCGCCGGTCGTCTGATCGTCGGTCTGGGTCTGGGTGTCGTGCTGCCGACGATCAACGCCTTCGTCGCCGACCTCAGCGAACCGAACCGCCGCAGCCGCAATGTCGCCCTGATCATGAGCGGTTACGCGGCCGGTGCCCTGCTCTCCCCGCTGCTGGGCACCGCCCTGCTCCCCGATGTGTCGTACCGCTGGCTGTATGTGATCGGTGTGGTGCCGGTGTTCGCGGCCGTGCCGCTGCTGCTGAAGCTTCCGGAGAGCCCGTTCCATCTGCGCCGTACGGGCCGCGCCGACGAGGCACGCGAGGTGGAGGCGCGGCTCGGTCTCACCCCGGCGGAGGCGGCGCCGGCTTCCGACCCGGGCCGCTGGCTGGGCCTCGGCTCGCTGCTGACGGGCGGGCTCGCGGTGTCGACCGTGCTCTTCTGGGCCATGTCCTTCTGCGGGCTGCTGCTGGTCTTCGGCATCAGCACCTGGCTGCCCAGCATCATGCAGGCCGCCGGCTTCTCGCTCGGCTCGGCGCTGCTGCAGACGGCGGCGATGTGGCTGGGCGTCGGCTTCGGCGCCATCCTCGGCGGCCGGGTCGCCGACGCGCTGGGCGCCAAGCGGGTCGTGGTCGTCGCGTTCCTGGTCGGCACGCTGAGCCTGATCGCGATGAGCACCCGCCCGCCGACGGCCGTGATGTTCGTGCTGATGTTCATCAGCGGCTTCGGCTTCATCGGTTCGCAGATCCTCGGCAACGCGTTCATCGTGACCAGGTATCCGGACGCCGTTCGCGGCAACGGTCTGGCCTGGGCCCTGTCCATCGGCCGGTTCGGCGCGATCGTCGGCCCCTCGCTCGGCGCGTTCGTCCTCAGCTCGGGCGCCGACATCGAGTGGGCCTTCTACGCCTTCGCCGTCCCCGCGCTCATCGGGGCGGTCGCGGCGGGCGCCGTGCCCCGCGCCCGGGCGACGGTGACGCCGTGAGCCCCGTCCACTCGACGGTCGTGTACGAGTCGTGGGGTCAGCGGGTCGTCTTCGGCTCCGGGACCGCACGGGACGATGTGGCGGCCGAGGTCACCGGGCTCGGCGCCCGCCGGGTCCTGGTGATCGCGGCCGACGCCGAACGCGCCCTGGCCGAGGACCTCTGCAAGGACCTCCCCGTCGTCGGGATCTTCGGCGGGGTCCGGCCCCACGTCCCGGCCGAGGTCGCGGGCGCCGTCCGCGCCGCCGCCCACGAGCACTCCGCCGACCTGCTGCTCAGCGTCGGCGGCGGCTCGACCACCGGCACCGCGAAGGCGGCGGCGCTCACCACCGGCCTGCCGATCCTCGCCGTGCCCACCACCTACGCCGGCTCCGAGGCCACCCCCGTCTGGGGCCTCACCGAGGACGGCCACAAGCGCACCGGCGTCGATACCAAGGTGCTCCCCCGTGTCGTCGTCTACGACGCCACGCTGATGCTGTCGCTGCCGGCCCGGCTGTCGGTGACCTCGGGGCTCAACGCCCTCGCCCACTGCGTCGACGCGTGGTGGGCACCCCGGCAGAACCCGATCAGCTCCGCCCTGGCCGTCGAGGGCGTCCGGTCGCTGGCGTCCGCGCTGCCGCGCATCGTCGCCGACGGCCAGGACGTCGCCGCCCGCCGCGACATCCTCTTCGGCACCTACCTCGGGGCGGTCGCCTTCGCCGGGGCCGGTTCCGGGCTGCACCACAAGGTGTGCCACGTCCTCGGGGGCGCGTACGACCTCGAACACGCTGCCCTGCACTCCGTGGTGCTCCCCCATGTGGTCGGTCTGAACCTGCCCTCCGCCCCCGACGCCGCACAGCGCCTGGGCGCGGCACTCAACTCGCCCACCGACCCCTTCGGCGCGCTCCTCGACCTCTACGCGAGGCTCGAACCCCCTTGTTCCCTGGCTGAGTTGGGGCTCCCCGAGGAGGAACTCGACCGGGCCGCCGACCTGGTCATGGCCCAGATCCCGGCCACCAACCCGCGCCCGGTGACCCGCGACGAGATACGCACGCTGCTGGGGCGCGCGTGGCGCGGGGACATCCCGGTGCCGGTACACGAAAGAACGGACCGATGACCGAGCGGGAACTGGCCGAGAAGGCCGGTGAGCGGGAACTGACCGACAAGGTCGTCGCGAGTTTCGACGGCGCGCGGGACGACCGGTTCCGTGAGGTGATGGGGTCCCTCGTCCGGCACGCGCACGCGTTCGTGCGCGAGACCCGGCTCACCGAGGACGAATGGTCCGCGGCGATCGCGTTCCTCACGGCGGCCGGGCACCTCACGACCGACACCCGCCAGGAGTTCGTCCTGCTCTCGGACGTCCTCGGCATCTCGATGCTGACCGTCGCGGTGAACGAACCGGGGACGGGCACGGTGAACGCGTCGGGCTCGGGTGAGGCCGCCACCGAGTCCACGGTCCTCGGCCCGTTCTTCGTCCAGGACTCACCCCGCGTCGAACTCGGCGGGGACATCGCGGGCGGTGCGAGCGGTGAACCGGCGTGGGTCGTCGGCCGGGTCACGGACACCGCCGGCAACCCGGTCGCGGGCGCCCGCATCGAGGTGTGGGAGGCCGACGACGACGGGATGTACGACGTCCAGTACGAGGGCGGCGCCGGCCAACTCGCCGGGCGTGCACATCTGTTCACCGACGCCGAGGGCCGCTACCGCTTCTGGGGGCTCACCCCGACGCCGTACCCGATCCCCGACGACGGCCCCGTCGGCCGCCTCCTCGACCGGGCCGGCCGCTCGCCGATGCGGGCGCCGCATCTGCACTTCAAGGTGACGGCACCCGGCTTCCACCCGCTCATCACCCACATCTTCGTCGCGGGCGATCCCTGGCTGGACCGTGACTCGGTGTTCGGGGTGAAGGAGTCACTGATCCGCCCGTTCCACCGCCATCCGGCCGGGACCCCGACGCCGGACGGGCGCCGACTCGACGGCCCATGGACCTCTACGACCTTCGACATCGTCCTGCGGAAGGAGGCATCGAGCGGAGCCGACGCCTCGTGAACTGCGCCCGGCGCGTACGGGGCCTCCGGTCACACCGCTGACCTGCGCCTCGTGCGCCCCGTTGTCATACCCGCACGAACGTCGGCCCCGCAGGACTCATCTCCCGCAAAAGGGACGGCGATGGGCTCGGCCCGCACCTCGCGCACTGCCATATTCGAAAGCCCCTTCGGAGGTGGCTGTGACGCCAGACGCGACGACAACCCCGGCGAACCGCACGACCGGCGGCCCAGCCGACCCCAGGACCGCCCGCCCGGCCGACCGCAGGACCGATCACTTACCCACCCGCACGACCGACCGCGGAACGGACCGCAGAATCGACCGCACGGCCGATCGCCTCGCCGAGTTGCAGACGCGGCATGCCTGGGCCATCGCTCCGGCGATGACGCGGCGGCGTGGGGAGTACGGCGCCCGGGAGCGGATCGATCTGCTGCTGGACGCGGGGTCGTTCACGGAGACCGGGCTGTTCGTGCGGGCCCGCCCCACCGGGGGCGGCCGGCAGCCGTACGACGACGACCGGCGGCCGTACGGGGACGGGGTGGTCACCGGGCACGGCACGGTCGACGGCCGCCCGGTCTGTGTGTTCGCCCAGGACTCCACGGTCTTCGGCGGCAGCATGGGCGAGGCCTTCGGCGAGAAGACCCTCGCGCTGATGGACCTCGCGCTGAAGACGGGCTGTCCGGTGATCGGCCTGAACGACGGCGGTGGCGCCCGTATCCAGGAAGGTGTCGCCTCGCTCGCCCTCTACGCCGAGCTGGTGCGCCGCAATGTACGGGCGTCCGGGGTGATCCCGCAGATCTCGGTGGTCCTCGGGCCCTGCGCGGGCGGGGCCGCCTACTCGCCCGCCGTCACCGACTTCACCGTGATGGTGGACGGCGCCTCGCACATGTTCGTCACCGGCCCCGACGTCATCGAGGCGGTGACCGGCGAACGCACCGGCGCCGAGGAACTGGGCGGCGCCCGCACCAGCAACACCGTCAACGGCAACGCCCACTTCCTCGCCGCCGACGAGATCGACGCCCTCGACACCGTACGCGACCTGCTCTCGTACCTCCCCGCCAACAACCTGGAGCCGCCCCCGCGATACGCGCCCGGCGCGGCACCATCGGGCCGCTGCCTCGACACGGTCGTACCGGACCGGCTCGGGCAGGCGTACGACATGCGGGACATTCTGCGGGCGGTCGTCGACGACGGTGAACTCCTCGAAGTGCAGGAGCTGTTCGCGCCGAACATCATCTGCGCGTTCGCGCTCGTCGACGGCGGCACGGTCGGGGTCGTCGCCAACCAGCCGCTGCGCTTGGCCGGGGTCCTCGACATCGACGCCTCCGAGAAGGCGGCGCGCTTCGTACGGTTCTGCGACGCGTTCGGCATCCCCCTGCTGACCTTCGCCGACGTTCCCGGCTATCTCTCCGGGGTCCGCCAGGAGCAGGCGGGGATCATCCGGCGCGGCGCCAAACTGCTGTACGCGTACGCCGAGGCCACGGTCCCCAAGGTCACGGTGGTGGTACGCAAGGCGTACGGCGGCGGCTACGCGGTGATGGGCTCCAAGCATCTCGGCGCCGACATCAACCTCGCCTGGCCCACCGCCCGGATCGCCGTCATGGGCGCCGAGGGCGCGGTCGGCGTACTGCACCGCCGCGAACTCGCCGCCGCCGACGACCCCGACGCGCTGCGGGCCCGCCTCGTCACCGCGTACGAGAGCACACACGGCACGCCCTATCCCGCCGCCGAGCGCGGTTATGTCGACGCCGTGATCGCCCCGCGCGACACCCGCGCCCACATCAGCCGCGCCCTGCGCGCCCTGCGCGGCAAACGAGCCCCCCTGCCGGAACGCCGCCACGGCAACATCCCCCTCTGAAGCCGCCGGAAGCCATCGCCGGAAGCCACCCCCGAACGCCGAGCCGCCGCGCACGGCCCCTCCCCCGACTCACCCGCCCCACCCACCAGTCGATCCCCCCCCCCAGTCGATTCCCGTGATCTGAGGACCCCGATCCCCATGGACAGCCGCCGCCCCCCGCTCCCGCCCCCGTTCAGAGCCCTGCCGGAGTACCTCCGGCACTGGGCCCGGTCCACCCCGGACCGCCGGGCGTTCACCTTCGTCGACCATCCGGCGCCGCACTCACGAGGCGTCCACCGCACCCTGACCTGGCGCCGCCTCGACCAGCGGGTCCGTGCCGTGGCCGCGCGGCTCGCCGAGGTGGCGGAGCCCGGGGAGCGGGCGGCGGTGCTGTGTCCGCAGGGCACGGAGTACATCACCGCCTTCCTCGGCGCGCTCTCGGCCGGGCTCGTCGCCGTACCGCTGTTTCCGCCCGGCCCGTCGGCTCCGCCCGGTCACGGCGACCGGCTGGCGGCGGTGCTGGCCGACGCCGACCCGGCGGTCGTGGTGACGACGGGCCGACTACGCGATGCCGTGAGGGAGTTGTGGATCAACGACACGACACGGGTCGTGGCCGTCGACCAGGTGCCCGATACCGCCGCCGAGGGTGGGGAGCCGGTCGCGCCGGAGGGCGACGCGGTGGCGTATCTCCAGTACACCTCCGGTTCGACCCGGCTCCCGGCGGGTGTGGAGATCACACACGCCAATGTCGTCGCCAACGCCCGTCAGGCGCTGGCCGCTTACGGGGCGGATGTGCGGCCGGTGACATGTGTGGGCTGGTTGCCGCTGTACCACGACATGGGGCTGGTGCTGAGTGTCGCGGCCCCGGTGGTGCGGGGGCTGCCGTCGGTGCTGATGGAGCCGGTGGCGTTCCTGCGCGAGCCCGTGCGCTGGCTGAGGCTGCTCGCCGCGAATCCGGGGGCGCTCAGCGCGGCGCCCAACTTCGCCTACGACTACTGCGCGTCGGCGGTCACCGAGGCGCAGAAGGCGGATCTGCGCCTCGATCGCGTCCACGCGCTGATCAACGGCAGCGAGCCGGTACGCCCCGGCACCGCCGACCGTTTCCACGAGGCGTTCGCGGCCCAGGGACTGGCCCCGGGCACCCACTGTCCGTCGTACGGGCTGGCCGAGGCGACCGTCTTCGTCAGCGCGGCCCGGCCCGGGGAACCGCCCCGCCGCTTCGCCCTCGACCGCGATGCCCTCGCCACCGGGAAGGCGCTGGTCGCACGGCCGGACGACCCCCGGGCGGTGCTGCTGGCCGGGTGCGGCGCCCCGGCGGGCCAGCGGGTACGGATCGCCGACCCGGTCTCCCGGGCCGCGCTGGCGGAGGGCGAGATCGGGGAGATCTGGGTGCGGGGCCCCAATGTGGGCCGTGGCTACCGCAATCAGACCCGGCAGACCCGCAGGGTCTTCGGCGCCACGTTCGCCGAGGGGACGGCCGAGCGGGGCGAGTGGCTGCGCACGGGCGACCTGGGGACCGTTCTCGACGGCCAGTTGATCGTCACCGGGCGGCTCAAGGACCTGATCGTCGTGGACGGCCGCAATCACTACCCGCAGGACATCGAGGCGACCGTCCAGGACGCCCACCCCTCCGTACGACGCGACCGCCTCGCCGCGTTCGGCACACCGGACACGCCTGACTCCGCCGGTGAGCGGGTGGTCGTGGTCGCCGAGCACGTACGGGGCGAGGCCCTGGCCGACATCGACGTACCCGCCCTCCGCCGTGCCGTACGCGCCGCCGTCTCCGCCCGCCACGGGCTGCGCCTCGCCGACATCGCCCTCGTACCGCCGGGCACCGTCCCCCGCACGTCCAGCGGCAAGGTCTCCCGGTCACGGACCCGCGAGCGGTATCTGGCGGGGGGCTACGCGGAGGGGGCGGAGGGATGACGGATCTCGGGGTGGGCGGGCCCGTCGGGGCGCCCCAGGAAGGCGTGCTGCGCCAGTTGGTCGCGGAGCAGGTCGCGGCGTGGAGCGGTGTGGACGCCGAGAACGTCCCGATGGACCAGCCGTTGGCGGACCTCGGTATGTCCTCGCGGGACGCGGTCGTGCTGGCCGGGGAACTGTCCCGCGCGGTGGGCCGCGAACTGCCGGTGACCCTGCTGTGGGAGGCGGGGACGGGCGAGGCGCTGGTGGCGTATCTGTGCGCGGTGGCGGCGGAGCCCGCGGCGCGGGGGGACGCGACAGCGCCGGGTGCCGCGACGGCGACCGACCCTCTGCTGATCGCAGCCGACCGGCGCCATGCGGCCGACGCTGCCGCATGGACACCGGCGGCGCAGGGCACTCCGGGCGAACCCATCGCCGTCATCGGGCTCGGCTGTCGGCTGCCCGGCGGTGTGCGCGGCCCGGCCGACTACTGGCGGCTGTTGTGCGAGGGCGTCGACGCGATCGGGCGGGTGCCGGAGGGCCGGTGGCGGGACTTCACGGCCGTACCTCCCACCGAGGCACCCCCGTACGGCGGATTTCTCGACGACATCGCCGGCTTCGACGCGGACTTCTTCCGGATCACTCCGCGTGAGGCGGCGGTGATGGACCCGCAGCAGCGGATTCTGCTGGAGGTCGTCCAGGAGACGCTGGACCATGCCGCCGTCCCGGCCGACTCCCTGGCGGGCACGGCGACCGGGGTGTTCGTCGGGATCTCGGCACCCGAGTACGGCTCGCTGACCGGCGCCGATCCGATGGCGGTCGATCCCTGGGCTCCGGCGGGCGGCGCGCTGAGCGTGGCCGCGGGCCGGCTGGCGTATGTCCTGGACACCCGGGGGCCGAGCATGGCGGTGGACACGGCGTGTTCGTCGTCGCTGGTCGCCGTGCACCAGGCGTGTGTCAGTCTGCGCACGGGGGAGAGCGAGCTGGCGATCGCGGCCGGGGTCAATGTGCTGCTCTCCCCCAGCGTCACCGTGGCGTTCCGGCGGGCGGGGGCGCTGGCACCGGACGGCCGGTGCAAACCCTTCTCGGCGGCGGCCGACGGCATCGGACGCGGTGAGGGCTGTGCGGCCGTACTCCTCAAGCGCCTCTCCGAGGCCGAGCGGGACGGCGACCGCGTCCTCGCCGTCATCCGCGCCACCGCCGTCAACTCCGACGGCCGCTCCAACGGCCTCCTCGCCCCCAACCCGGCCGCCCAACGCGCCCTCCTGACCACCGCCTACGCCCGAGCGGGCTTCGATCCGGCCCGCATCGACCTCATCGAGGCCCACGGCACCGGCACCCCCCTCGGCGATCCCATCGAGGCGGGCGCCCTCGCGGCCGTTCTGGGCCCCGGCCGCGACCCCGACCAGCCGCTGCTCCTCGGCTCCGTCAAGGGCAACCTCGGTCATCTGGAGTCGGCCGCCGGTATCGCCGGGCTGGTGAAAACGGTGCTCGCCCTCCACCACGACCTCGTCCCGCCCTCGCTGCACTGCGAGGAGGGCAGCGCCGTGGACGACCCACGGCTGCGGGTGGTGACCGAGCCGGAGCCATGGCCCCGCTACGGCGGCACGGCCACCGCCGGGGTCTCCGGTTTCGGCTTCGGCGGCACCAACGCCCACGCGGTACTGGAGGAATGGCACCCCGGCCCCCTCCGACCACCGCCCCATCCGACCGACGAACCGGCCGCCCGCCTCCACCTCCTCTCCGACCTCGACCCCACCCGCCTCCACGACACCGCCGCCACACTGGCCACCTGGCTGACCACCCCCGAGGGCACAGCGGCCCACCCCGCCGACGTGGCCCACACCCTCGCCCGCCGCACGGGGCGGGGACCGGCACGGGCGGCGATCGTCGCCGGGAACATCGACGAACTCGGGGAGGGCCTACGGGCGTTGGCACAGGAACAGCCGCATGCGCGGGTGCTGGTCGGAGGCGAGAGGCCGGGAGAACGCCGACCGCCGGACGGCGGCGGACCCCAAGCCAGCGGTGACGGGAACGCTCCGGCACACGGACACGACCCCGCCGATCAACTTGCCTGCGGCAGCCGTCGGCCCGGCCTCGCCGGCGCGCAAGGCCCCGTGTGGGTCTTCTCCGGTTACGGCAGTCAGTGGGTCGGCATGGGGCGTCGGCTGTTGCGTGAGGAGCCAGGGTTCGCCGCCGCCGTGGAGAAACTGGACGCCCGGCTCGCCCCCGAGTGCGGGGTGTCGCTGTACGACCATCTGGCGTCCGGCGGTGACCTCGACCGGCTGGAGGTCGCCCAGCCCGTGCTGTTCGGCCTCCAGGTGGCGCTCGCCGACCTGTGGCGCGCGTACGGTGTCGAGCCCGCCGCCGTCATCGGCCACTCCATGGGCGAGGTGGCGGCGGCCGTGTGCGCGGGCGCCCTGGAGGTCTCGGACGCGGCCCGCGTCATCGCCGTACGGGCCCGGCTGCTCAGCCGGCTCCAAGGCGGCGCCATGGCGGTCGTCGACCTGGACGACCACGAACTCGACGCCCTGGCACGAAACTTCCCGGACGTCCACGTGGCCGTGCACTCCTCCCCCGCCCAGAAGGTCGTCACCGGCGAGGAGGCCGCCGTGGCCCGACTCGTGCGCCGGTTGGAGGGGGAAGGGCGCACGGCCCGGGCGATGCGGGTGGTCGGGGCCGGGCACTCACCCCAAGTCGAGCCGCTGCTCGCGGAGTTGACCGAGGCGCTGGCCGACGTCCGGGGCGGGCGCCCCCGGCTCCCCGTCTACTCGACCGTCCTCGACGACCCTCGCGGGGACGCTGTCTTCGACGCCGCGCACTGGGCCGCGAACCTCCGGCGACCGGTACGCCTGGACCGAGCGGTCGCGGCGGCCGCGGCGGACGGCCACACCACCTTCGTCGAGATCTCCCCCCATCCGGTCCTCACCCACGTCCTCACCGACACCGCCCCCGGCGCCCTCACCCTCGCCACCCTCCGCCGCGACGGCGACACCTCCGCCGAGTTCCTCACCCAACTGGGCGCCCTGTACACCGCCGGACTACGTCTGCACCGGCCACCGGGCCGCGTCATCGACCTGCCCGCACCACGCTGGCGACACCGCCGGTACTGGTGGACGGACGGGCGGGGCGGGAGTGGGATGGATGCGAGCGGCTCGGGGGACGCGTCCGAGGCGGAGGGCGACGCCACGCGGGCCGCCCCCGAGGTCGAAGGCATCGCCTCCGGCACCTCCCTGCTCTGTCACCACATCGCCGCCGTCACCGGTCATCCACCGACCCGCGTGACCCCCACGACCACGTTCGCCGAACTCGGCCTGGACTCCCTCATGGCCGTCCGTATCCGCGGTGCCGTGGAACGCGACCTGGGCATCGAACTCCCCCTGCGCGACCTCCTCGGCGCCACCACCATCGAGGAAACGGCGACCCGCGTCCACCGGCCCCCGGCCCGAACGCCCCGCGCACCCGGCCCGGCTGCCCCGCACCCGCCCTCTCCGGCGCACCCTGGTCGCTCCTCCCTCTCCCCCTTGCGCCCCCTCCACCCCACCGGCACCCGCCCTCCTCTCTCCCCTCTCTTCCTCGTCCACGCGGCGGGCGGCACCACCGACGTCTACCGGCCGCTCACCGAACGGCTCGGCGACCAGCGGCCGGTGTACGGGCTGGAGCGGATCGAGGAGGCGCGGACGGTGGTCGAGAAGGCCCGGCGCTACGCCGAGGTCATCGCGGACGCCCACCCCGACGGCCCCTGCCTTCTCGGCGGTTGGTCCTTCGGCGGATTCGTCGCGCAGGAGACCGCGCGGCAACTCGCCACGGCCGGGCGGGACGTCGAGCTGGTGGTGCTCATCGACTCCGTACGGCCCCTTCCGGCGCCGGGGCTCGGCGCGGCCGACCGCGTCCGGGCCCATCTCACCGGCTTCGCCGCGCATGTCGCCGAGGTGTACGGGGTCGAACTCGCCCTTTCTTACGACGAGTTGGTAGCGATGGATGACGACGGTGAGCGCATCGACAGTGTGCTGCGCGCCCTGTGCGAGGCGACCACGGACATCCCGGCCGCCGCGCTGGCGCATCAGCGTGCCTCGTATCTGGACCTGAGGATCGGCGAGGCCCATCGGCCGGGCCGTCACGACGGGCGCGTGGTGCTGTACCGGGCCACCGAGCCCGCGCCGCACACCGTGCGCGACCCGGCGTACGAGCGGGACGACGAGACGCTCGGCTGGGACGAGCCGTGCCCGCGTCTGACCGTCGTACCGGTGCCGGGACACCATCTGTCGCTGCTCGATCCGCCGTACGTCGACGAGTTGGCCGCCCTGCTGCGGCGCGAACTCGGCGACGAGCCCCGCTGAACCCCCTGGCGACCAGCCCTGCCGTACCCGACCCGCACGCGAGGAGAGCCGCCCGATGTCCGCCATGCCCACCGTGCCCCGCCGTACCGCCACCGACGTGTCCAGCCCCACCGCCGCCGACACGACGCCCGGTCGTACCGCCCCCGAAGTGTCCCGGCGTGCCATCACCCGGGCCGCTGCGGTCACCGGCCTGGCCGCCCTGCTGGGAGGCACTGCCACGGGCACCGCAGCCGCCGACTCCCGTGCGGCCGAAGCCAAAAACGGCACCCACGCCCGTTCCACCGGCTCCCTCACCCCCGAGGCGGTGACCCGGCTCGGCCCCCGCACCCTCGACGTCTCGCTCCCCTCCACCGCGCTGGGCCGCAGCGCCCCGGTGCGGCTGATCCTGCCGTCGTCGTTCGAGACGCGGCCGGAGCGGACGTACCCGGTGCTGTATCTCCTCCACGGCGCCCATGACGACCACACGTCGTGGACTCGGGAGACGGACATCGAGGCGTTCACGGAGGGCCGCGAGCTGATCGTGGCGATGCCGGACGCGGGGCCGACCGGCATTCCCACGATGTGGCGCGACGGTCCGGACTACGAGACCTTCCAGGTCAGCGAGGTACCGGCGGTACTCGCACGGGAGTACCGGGCCTCCGGGGCGCGGGTGATCGCGGGGGTGTCGACCGGTGGCTACGGTGCGATGGCGCACGCCGCGCGGCACCCCGGGACGTTCGCGGCGGCGGCCTCGTACAGCGGCATCCTCGACACCATGGCCCCCGGTATGCCCACGCTGATCGACGCCATCGTGGCCCGCGAGAACCTTCAGCCCCGTTCGCTGTGGGGCCATCCGCTGCTGAACATCCTCGCCTGGCTGGACTTCAACCCTCGGACCCGGGCGGAGGGGCTGCGCGGCACCCCGCTGTATGTGTCGAGCGGCAGCGGGGTCGCCGGCGGTACGGGTGACTGGCTGCCGGAGGCGTTGGAGAGCGCGCTGTGGCCGTCGGCGCACGCGTTCACGGACACGCTGACGTCGTTGCGCATCCCGGTGACGACGCACTACTACTCGGGTGGCGGGCACAGTTGGGCTTACTGGAAACGGGAGTTCGGCTCGTCGTGGCCGATGCTCGCCGGTGCGCTGGGGGTGCCGGAGTGAGGCCGCTGCCGTCGGGGCACGGAACGGACCACAGAAGTCGTCCGTCCAACCCGGGACTTGCCCCTCGACCCACGGGCAACAGCGCGCGGGCGAGCCTCTTCCGGGTGAAAGGAGGGCCCACCGTGGCCACCGCCCCCACCCCGTCCCCCGACGCCGCCCCACCCCACCGCGCGACCCGCACCCCCGAGCCCGGCCTCACCCCGTCCGGCGGCCCCGCGTCGTCCCGCAGTCCGGTACGGCCCGACAGCCCCGTACCGCCCGATCTGGCCAAGCTGCTGTACGCCCATCTGGAGACCGTCGCCGACGAGGTGGAGGAGGAGGTCCGCAGACAGGTGCCGGAGTACGCGCGGCCCGTCGACAGGACGAGTCGCGCGCAGCTGCGGTGCGGGGTCGTCCAGGCGTTGACCCTGTTCGTCGACCACATCGCCGACCGGGGACGCGGCGACGGGGGATCGATCGCCGCGACCTACTACGAGTTGGGGCGCAGTGAGGCGTTGAGGGGACGTGGCCTGGACGCGTTGCAGTCGGCGCTGCGGGTCGGCGGACTGCACGCGTGGCGGCTGATGGGCCGCACGGTGGAGGAGCTGGGGCTGGACTCGACGGTCGTGGCGGCGCTGGGCGAGCTGGCGTTCCGGACCGTGCACGAGGTGGCGGAGGCGGCTGCCGCCGGATACGCGGAGGCGCGGCCGGACAACGCGGAGGAGTTGGAGCGGCGGCGCGGAAGGCTGCTCGAACTGCTGCTGGGCGAGGAGCCGGTGGCGATGGAGGCGGTGCGGGATCTGGCGCACGCGGCCCGGTGGCCGGTGCCGGGGCGGGTCGCGGTCGTCGTGCTCGCGGCCCGGCCCGAACAGCACGAGGAGGAGTGGCCGTTGGCGGCGGCCGGGGCGCTGGTGGACATGGAGTCCCGGCCGCCGCGCATGCTGCTTCCGGACCCGGACGGCTCGGGACGGTTCGGCGGCCGTGCGTTCACCCTGGCGTTGCGGGGGCGGCCGGCGGCGATCGGTCCGACGGTCCCGCTGACCGAGGCGGCCCGCTCGCTGCGCTGGGCGTGCCGGGCGCTCGGGCTGATGGGGCGCGGCATTCTGCCCCGGCAGGGTGTGGTGCACTGCGCCGACCATCTGTCGACGCTGCTGCTGCACGGTGACGAACCGCTGCTCGCCACCCTCCGGTCGCGGGTGCTGGCACCGCTGGACTCGGTGGCGGAGGGGGCGCGCGGCCGGCTCGCCGAGACACTGCTGGCGTGGCTGCTCAGCGGCAGCAATGTGCCAGATGTGGCGACCCGGCTCCACATCCATCCGCAGACGGTCCGCTATCGCCTGCGTCAGCTGGAGAAACTCTTCGGGCCCGCCCTCCACGATCCCGACACCCGGCTGGATCTGATACTGGCCCTCACCTCGGCACAAAAGGCCGAGGAATTTCTGAATTCCCGTCCATAACACCCGCCGCCGATACGCGCATACCTTCGGGTCGTCCTTTTCCACCGGCGCGTCCGCGCACTCACGCGCCTCACCCCGAAGGATCGATCCCCCATGCGTATCCGCCGTATCCGCTTGTCCCTCGCCGCGCTCTCCCTGGCCGGCGGGGCCGGACTCGCCACCCTCACCGCACCCGCGGCAACGGCCGCCGCCTGCACGGACATCGACGTCGTCTCCGCTCGCGGCACCTTCGAGCCGGGCACACTCGGCTTCATCGTCGGCGACCCGGTGTATTCCGCGTTGCAGCAGAAAATCACCGGCAAGAGCCTTTCCAGCTACAAGGTGAACTATCCCGCCGACCTCTCCCCCACCTCCGCCGCACAGGGCAACGCGGATCTCGTGAACCATGTCCGGAGCCAGGCCGCCGCCTGTCCGAATCAGCGGTTCATTCTGGTCGGCTATTCACAGGGGGCGAACGTCGTCGACAACTCCGTCGGTATCAGCAGCGAGGGCGCGGTCGTCGGCAGCCCCATCGTGGCCACGATCCCCGCCGCGCTCGAACCGAAGGTCGCCGCCCTGCTCCTCTTCGGCAACCCGATCGGCGCCCTCGGCAAGAGCGTCACCGGCACCTACCAGAGCCGCACCCTCGACCTCTGCGCCGACGGCGACCCCATCTGCCAGAGCGGCGGCACCGACGTCGGCGCCCACCTCGGCTACTCCGCCGACGCCGACCGGGCGGCCGCCTTCGCAGCGGGCAAGGTGTAGACGGGCCCCGGCGGACGGGAAGGGCCCGGGAGAGATTCCCGGGCCCTTCCCCCTGCGGGAGGAATACGGTCTTCGGCGGATCGAAGGTCAACGGGGAGCCATGGCGAACTCCGTCAGGCTTGTCGAGACCGGCTCGGGGCGGCCGTCGTTCTGCCCGGTCGCGGCGGTGAGTACGTCGAGGTGCTGGTACCCGGCGGCGATCACGGGGTCGAGGTCGGCCGGGACGCGCCCCGCCAGCAGTCCGTCACCCGCGAGAACGGTGAGCGTCGGCTTGGCGGTCAGCCCCTCCGGGTGGGCGACGAGCCGCTTCACCTGGGGCGAGGTGGAGAGCTGGAGATCGGTGACCAGCTTGGTCGGGAAGTACTGCTCGGTGAAGTCCAACGGCTGCTCGGCGAGGCTGCGGGCCAGCTCCTGGATGTCGGTGACCTCCTTGCCCGCACCGGTGAACGGCGTTCCGTCGGCCGACCGGTATCCGGGGTCGTCGGGGTCGCCGACCCGGTCGTAGTTCCGCCAGATGTAGAGCGGCCCGTGCGGCTGGTCCGGGATGGCCTTGTACTCGGTCCCGAACAGCCCCGGTGGGACGTCGTCCCCGTTGGCGACGGGGAAGTTCTTGTCGGCGATGGGGCCGCCGTCGAAGAAGCCCACGCTGGACTGCAGGAACGCCAGCGGTACGGAGTGGTCGTCCAGCAGGGCGCCGAGCACGGCCTGGTTGGTGAGCCGGAAGTCCTTCACGGCGGGCGAGCCGCTGAGGAAGGCGGCGGTGTCCTCGGAGAAGAGGAAGCGGTTGGTCGCCTCGATGTTCACGTTCGACGGCAGATAGCCCGGCAGGTCGGCCTCGCCGGTCGGGTCCTGGAGCGCGCCCAGTCCGGCGATGCCCAGCAGGGTCATCGTCTCGGGGTTGAGCAGCACCGGTGCGGACAGTGCGCGCGGGAGGACCCCGCTGTCCAGCCCGGACTGGACCACGCCGTATCCGAGGCCGATGTCGGGCAGGTTGGTGTCGCCGGGGATGCTGCCCTGGAGGTCGGCGAGGGAGGTGGAGACGGTGGTGTCGAGGGCGAAGTAGCCCGCGCACTGCCGGTGTCCGGCGTCGGCCGTGGTCGCCGGGTCGCCGTCGAAGTCGGCGGTCGCGAAGTACCCGGTGATCACCCCGCCCAGGGAGTGCCCGCCGCACAACACCTTGGTCTCACGCACCCGTTGGTCGGGCAGTTCCGCGGTGAGCAGTTCGTACTGGTCGCGCACGGTCCGTTCGATGCCGAGCCCCGCCATCCACCCCAGTTCCCCGTCGCCGACGAACCCGGCGAACGTACGGCCGTCGACCGTCTTGTCCCGGTAGTAGTAGTCGACGGCGGTGTGCTGGTCGCCGGAGGCGATCCCGGTGCGGTCCTCCAGGCAGTTGGAGCGCCGGTCCAGCGCCCAGAACTCGATGTGCCGGCCCTGTTCGGCGGCCCGTGCCACGGTGTTGCGGGCGACGCTGTCGAAGGCCCCGGCGCCCTCCAGAATCCCGGGCTGGGCGATGAGTATCCGGTCGGCGTCGGCCGATTCCTCCGGTCCGCCGACCGCCCGGTAGCGCAGATACGACAGCCAGTCGCAGGCCGCCGGACGCGCCCCGAACGACGCCGGCAGCGGCGCCCTCACCCGTACCACCGACTCGACGACATCGGTCACCGGGCTGGTCGATGCCACGGCCGTCTCGGTTCTCGCGCTCTCACCGCGCGCGTCCGGGGCGCCCGCGGTGAGGGCCCCGCTCGTCAGCAGTACCGCCAGTACGGCACCGCGCAGCGTCCTCGGCCTTCTTCCTCTGCTGCGGCTTGTGTTCATGAGGGGACGGTAGGGCCGGGCGAACGGCACGCCCGGCCCTTGCTCACAAGAACGCAGCTGACCGGTTCCGCTTTGTCATCGGACCCCAACTGCCCTGTACGTCAAGGCCCTTACGGCTCGGGTCCGATGGATCGGGCCCGGTGGATCGGGCCCGGTGGCTCGGGCCCGGTGGCTCAAGCCCGTCACATACCGTCCCGCACCATCGCGGCGACGATGTTGACATGCCGGTCGGCCGCCGTGCCGGAGAACTCGCTCTCGTAGTTCAGCCCGTACGGCCAGAAGTGGCCGCCGCCGGTGGAGATCTTGGCGCTGGACCCGTCGTACTGCCGTACCAGGGCCGTGGCCTGAGCCCCCGTCCAGGTGCCGGAGCCGCCCAGCCGTGACCAGCCGGAGCTGGTGCCCACGCCGATGGTGTGCGCGATCTCGTGCAGCGCGGTCCGCTCGGTCATATAGCTGCGGTTGCCGAAGCGAATGGTCCCGTTGATGTTGCCGTCGGCGGTGGGAACGCTCGGCTCGTAGTACACGGTGATGTTCTTGCCGAGGTCGCTGAGGTTGTTGTAGCGGGCGACGGCGGCGTTCATGGCGCCGGTGATGAGGTTGTAGGCGGTGAGCTGGTCCTGGGTGGGGTTGCTCGCCCGTACCAGGGTCCAGGTGATGGTGGCGGCTGCGGCCTGTTCCTGCCGGACCGGCGCCGACTGGGGTGCGGCCTGGGCGACACCGGGTCCGGCCAGCAGCGCGGCGGCGAGGGCGACCACGACCGCCTTCTTGCGTGGGGAGTTCATCGCAGTCATCGGGGGTCCTCCTGCGGGGGTGCCCGTCGGGTGGGGGCGACGGTGGGGTGGGGCACGGAGAGGAGAAAGCGCTTTCAAAGTTTCACGGATGCTAATGGTGTGTTCTGGGCATGTCAACGGACTCCACCACTCCACCCCACGCCCGAACCCGCCCGATGTCTTGACGTGTCCATTTTCGTCATCAAGCATGCCCTGAACGCGATTCCTTCTGATCGGTTGTGTTTGTCTCTGAGTTTTCGTTAGTGAGTTTCGGCTCTGTGGTGTGGAAGGGAGTGCCGTGTCCCAACGGATACGCATCGTCCGGGCGTTGGCGCCCATGGTCCCCGTGGTGCTCGGCGCGGGTCTCATGACGGCGCCCGTCACGAGCGCGACGGCAGCCGACGCCTCGCCCTCGGCGGCGGCGAGCGGTGTGACCGTGCGGATCGATCCGTCGTACCGGCAGCAGGAGTTCGAAGGATGGGGTACAAGCCTCGTCTGGTTCGCGAACGCCACCGGCAACTATCCGGAGCCCATCCGAAGACAGCTCGTCGACATGCTCTTCGGCGAGGACGGTCTCCGCCTCAACATCGCGCGCTACAACATCGGCGGCGGCAACGCGCCCGATGTCCGCAAGGACTACATGAAGACCGGCGCGACCATGGACGGCTTCTGGAAGGCACCCGAGGGCACCACCCGCGAGGACATGGAGTGGTGGGACCCGGACAACCCCGACCACTGGAACTGGGACGCCGACTCGGGCCAGCGCTGGTGGCTGGACCAGGTCAAGGACAAGGTCACCAAGTGGGAGGCGTTCAGCAACTCACCGCCCTGGTTCCAGACCGTCAGCGGCTATGTCTCCGGCGGCTTCGACGCGAGCACGGACCAGATCCGCGCGGACCGCGTCGACGAGTTCGCCACCTATCTGGTGCGTGTCACGGAGGAGTTGGAGAAGCGGCACGGCATCGACTTCGACACCATCGCCCCGCTGAACGAGCCCAACACCAACTACTGGGGCACCCAGCTCGGCGCCGACGGGCAGCCCACGGGCGGACGCCAGGAGGGCGCGCACGCGGGACCGGGGCTGCAACAGAAGGTGGTCCTCGCCCTGGACAAGGCGCTCGACGGCGCGGCGACCGACGCCGAGATCTCCGCGATGGACGAGACCAACCCCACGATCTTCACCACCAACTGGAACGGCTACGACACCTCCGCCCGCGCCGCCGTCCCCCAGCTCAACGTCCACACCTACGGCACCGGAATGCGCACCAGCGCCCGGGACATCGCCAAGGGCGCGGACAAAAAGCTCTGGATGAGCGAGGTCGAGGGCACCTGGGGCACGGGCACCGACTTCACCAGCATGGAGCCGGGGCTCGGCATCGCCACCCGCATGGTCGACGACATGCGTGAACTGGAGCCGTCGGCCTGGGTGTTCTGGCAGCCGATCGAGGACTCCATCCCGCAGGCCGCGGCCGGCAAGAACTGGGGCAGCATCCACATCCCGTTCAACTGCACGGCCGACGACACCCTGGAGAGCTGCCCGATCCAGGCCAACTCCAAGTTCGACACCATCCGGAACTTCACCCATCACATCCGGCCCGGCGACCACTTCGTCAAGGTCGACGACCCGTCCAGCGTGGCGGCGGTGAAGAAGAACGGCCGCGCGGCGACGGTCGTCCACATCAACGGCGGTACGACGGCCCGCCCGGTCACCCTCGACCTCTCCCGCTTCGGCAAGGTCTCGCCCGGCGCCACCGTCACCCCGGTCGTGACCAGCGCCGACGGCGCCCTCGTACGCGGCACCCCGGTCCGCGTCACCGACCGCTCGGCCACACTCACCGTCCCCGCCAAGTCGGTGACCACGTTCCTCGTGAACGGCGTCAGCGGAGTGGCGAAGGACGCCGCCCTGGTCCAGCAGGGCCACGCCTACCGTCTCCAGGGCGCCCAGAGCGGCAAGTCGCTGACCCCGTCCGAGGACGGCACCGGCGTGGTCATCCGCACGACCGACGCCACGAGCGCCGAACAGCTCTGGTCGGTGCGGCAGTTGACGCCCGGTCACGACAACCGTGAGCGGTACGCCCTCACCAACGCGTCGACCGGCAAGCGCCTCGCGGTCCGCGACAACCAGGCGGTCCTCGAAGAGTCGGCCGACGGCGAGGTCCCCGAAGCCGCGCAGTGGATCATGTCGACCACCGGCGACGGCAGTTGGACCTTCGTGAACGCCGCCACCGGTCGGCTGATCGACGTCACCGGCCAGTCCACGGCGGACGGCGCCAAGGTGTCGACGTACACCCCGACCTCGGCGGGCAACCAGCGCTGGGCGGTGACCGATGAAACGGTCCTGCGCACGGAGACGGCCAAGGCGTTCACGGTCCCCGGGCTGCGGCCCGAACTCCCGGCCACGGTGACGCCGGTGTACCGGGACGGCGCCCGGGGCGCCCTGCCGGTGGTGTGGGACCTCCCCTCGGACCGCGCCTGGCGCGAGCCCGGCACCGTACGCGTACGCGGTGAGGCCACCGACCCGCTGGGCCGGAAGCACCGGGCGAAGGCGGTCGTCACCGTCGACACGATCGTCTCGACCGAGCCGGGCTCCGCGAAGACCTACGTCGGCGGCACACCCGAACTGCCCACCACGGTCGTCGGCATCGGCGCGAATGACGGCCGGACCGACCTCCCCGTCACCTGGGACCCGGCGCCCGACGGCGCGTTCGACGAGATCGGCACCGTGACCCTCACCGGCACCGCGCGGATCGTCGACGGCTCGACGATCGACGCGACCGTCGAGGTGGAGGTCACCGAGCCGATCGAGACGAACGTCGCACCCGATCAGGGCGTCACCGTCGGCGCCACGTACACCGAGAGCGGCTACTCCGCCGAGCGGCTGCGCAACGGCAACACCGCCGAGAAGGCATGGTCCAACTGGAGGTCGGGGACCAAGAACCCCTCCGACACCATCACCTTCACCCTCCCCAAGGCCCGTGACCTGACCCGGGTGGTGACGCACTTCTACCGCGACGGCGGCAACGTCTCCTTCCCGGAGAGCCTGAAGGTCCAGGTCAGGGCGACCGCCGACGGCACCTGGAGCGACGCGAGCGCCTCCGTCCCGGTCGGCACCGAGGGGACACCCGTGATCGACGTCCCGCTGACGACGACGGGTCCGGTGACCGAGGTCCGCGTGGTCATGACGGCCCGTCAGGGGGGTTACATCACGATGGCCGAGGTCGAGGTGTACGCCAAGGCCCCGGGCGAGTAGCCGGGCGGCGCCGCCGGGTTCATCGAGGCCGGCGGCGCCGCACGCCCCGAAACCCGACCTGAGCCGCCCTGCTCCCGTCCCGAGCCGCGCGACTCCCGTCCCGATCCGCCCCCTGGGGCCTCAGCGCGACTCCTCCAGATGGACGCGCGCCACCTCACCGGCCCTGGTGAACCAGTCGGTCAGGAGGGCGATCTCGTCGGGGCGGTACTGGGCGAAGAGTTCCACGAGGCGTTCGTAGAACGGTTCGTAGATCGCCCGCACCCGTTCGGCGGCGGCCGGGACCGCGACCACGCGGACCCGGCGGCCGTCGGCGGGGTCCGGCCGCCGGGTCACATAGCCGCCGCGTTCCAGGCGGTTGAGGACACCGGTGATCGCGCCCGTGGTGACATGCGCGCGGACCGCCAGATCACCGGCGGTGACCGGCTGGTCCCCGGCCTCCAGCACGTAGGCGAAACAGACGAGGTCGGTGGAGCTCAGTCCGAGGCCCCGGGCGAACTCCTGCTGTCCGACGAGCATCGTCACGATGAGCCCGTCCATGGCGCGGATCGCGTCCGGGATGGCGGGGTGGTACTCGGCCGCCGTGGGACGGGATTCGGGCTCCATTGCGCAACACCTCTGACGGGGCTAGATTCCTTACTCGCTAAGACATCGTAGTGCGGCGCCGGGGCGTGGCCACGGTATGCCGTGGTGCCGCCCCCCGGCATGTCAGGGACATGAGGGGAGCGCGCGTGAGTCTGTACGACGACGGCCACACCGTAGCCGGATGGACGGGAACCGCCATAGGTTCGGTCGGATCGCTGGCCGCCGGCATGGGCGTCTGCGGCTGGGCCCCGGGCATCCCGCTGGGGCTGGCGATCTCGGTGGTGGCTCTTCTGGTCACCTGGGCGCTCCACCTCGCCGGCTGGGGCAAGCCGCCGGGCCCCCGCCCCCGCGACCAGTGGCGTATGCGCGACCGCGACCGTACGGCACGGGGTGGTCACCCCGACTGCCTGGGCTGCCGCCTGGCCGGCCGCCGCGCCACGAACACCCCGGCGACGGCCCTGCCGGAGCCCGCGGTCACCGTCGCACCGACGGTCTCCGCGGCGGACTCGGCGAACTGACGGCCTGACGGCCCTCACCGCCGCGCGGCCCGCCCGTCCCGCTCGGCCCATTCGCCGATGAGGTCGATCGTGCGCCGAGGGTGTTCCTCGTGCAGGTAGTGCCCGCTGTCGGGCCAGTGTTCGACGCGGGAGCCCGGTACAGGGAGCAGGCCGCGCTCCCAGGCGGCGGCCTCCGCCGAGGTCCAGACGGTCAGGGCCGGTCGGCGGCGACGGCGGAGGTACGCCTCGCTGTGCGTTCGGATGCCGACGGCTCCGGGGTCGGTGTACATCCCCGCGTACGACTGGGCGATGACATGGTCCGGGGTGCCGAGCGCGGTGCGGATGTGGGCGGTACGAAGACCGGGCGGGTCCTGGGGGGAGAAGGCCCCGGCGACGAAGTCGGCGGCCTCGCGGGCGCCCCGCCGCTCGTACGCGGCGAGCCGGGCCGGGATCTGCTCCACCTCGACACCGTGCGCACCATGGGCGGGGTCGAGGGCGACGACGGAGCGGACGCGCTCCGGGTGATGGACGGCCAGGAGGCTGACCACCTGACCGCCCATCGAGTGCCCTACGGCGACGACCGGCCCGACGCCCTCCGCCTCGATCAGCGCGGCCAGATCGGGGCGGGGCCCTGCACTTCACCCTTCGGTGGGACGAAGTAGGGCTCGGTGTGCGTGTAGATCCGGTAGATGCCCCGGGACCTGGTCGTCATGTTCCGGTACAGCTGCGCGGGGTTCTGGCCGTACGACCAGATGCGCCCCATGGCGCGGATCTCCAGGGTGACCTTCCGCTTGCCGGCGGTCAGTCTCTCCGGCAGCGGCAGGGTGTGGAAGAAGAAGCGGCCGGGTGTGCGGGGTGCGGTGTCCAGGATGTCAAGGCTGTCGACGGCGCCCTCGTCCTGGTGGCCGACCTGGCGTGACGTACGTGGTGCCGGTCGGGCTGACGGTGACGTCGAACTTCAGCGTGCCGCCCCAGTAGCTCGCCGACTCGATGGGGTTGAGGACACGGGCGCTCTGGCCGAGGCCGCCGGTGACGGTGTCGGAGAGCGTGGCGGTCAGCTCGTGCGCGGCCTCGGAGTCGGCGTCGCCGAAGACGACGAGGTGCAGCGGCCCGCACTCCGTCTGCCTGAAGTCGGAAGACTCTGCTATGGGCGAGGCGGCGGCCGGTGCGGCAGCGGACCAGCCGAGACCGGCGGCGACGGCACCGGTCGTACCGGCGTACTTGAGCACTTCACGGCGTCCGGGCGCACGCGCCCCAGGAGTGTCGGACACGGCGGGTGATCCTTTACTTGAGGCTGCCCACGAGGATTCCGCTGCGCCAGTACTTCTGGAGCGCGAACACGAAGATCGCCAGCGGAATGATCGACAGCAGGGAACCGGTGAGGACGAGGGCGTTCATGTCACGGGCGGTCTGCGCCTGCTGGAGCCATATGTACAGGCCCAGGGTCACGGGGAAGGTGCGCTCGCCGTTGAGCATGAACAGGGGGAGGAAGAAGTTGTTCCAGATGTTGATGAAGTCGAGCATGAAGATGGTGATGCCGCCGGTCCTCATCAGCCGCAGCGCGATCGAGAAGAAGACCCGCACCTCGCCCGCGCCGTCGATCCGGGCGGCCTCCATCAACTCGGTGGGCACCGAACTGTCCGCGTACACCTTGCCGAGATAGACCCCGAACGGATTGATGAAGTACGGGATCAGCACCGACCAGATGGTGTCGGTGATGCCCATCTCGGCGAAGACCAGATACAGCGGGAAGGCCAGCAGGGTGCTCGGCAGCAGCGACGCCCCGACGATCACGGCGAAGACCGCGCCCCGCCCCCGGAACACGAACTTCGCGAGCCCGTAACCGGCGGCGAGCGACACGATCGTCGAACCGGCCGCGCCGAGCCCCGAGTAGAGAAGGGAGTTCCCGATCCAGCGGAAGAACACCCCGTCGTGGTACGCGGAGATGGCCTGGAGGTTGTCGCCCAGGTGGAGGTCGGAGAACCACAGCCCGAAGGTGGAGTAGAGATCCGTCTGGTCCTTGGTCGCGGAGACGATCAGGAACCAGGTGGGCGCGAGGGAGTACACCAGGAACAGGACGAGGAGCCCGGTGGTGAGGAACACCGCGCGACGGGTGGGGCGTACTCCGCCCCCGGTGGCCAGGCCGCTGCTCATGACATCTTCCTGTTCGTGACCTTGTAGAAGACGAAGGCGAGAATGCCGGTGATGTTGGGCACCTTGATCGACCAGGCGATCCGCCACTCCCGCGCCCCGTCGAGCCGAGCCGCCTCGTACAGCTCACGCGCAGGGCCTGGAGCGACGCGGAGATCAGGACCCTGTTGAACCCGATCCCCTGCCAGGTGAGCAGATTGCCCAGCGACAGATAGGTATTGAGCCCGCCGAAGAACGCGATATCCGTACCGGCCCGCTCGGCGAGGACCAGCAGCGGACTGCCCGTGGGGCTGTACAGGAACAGCCACATCAACGTCGACACGACCGCCGGAATGACATACGGGATGAGCAGCGCGGCCCGGAAGAACCGCGCCGCCCGCGCGGCGACCCCGTCGAGGAGCAGCGCGAGCAGCAGCGAGATCCCCAGCATGACGGTGATCTGTACGCCGCCGAAGAGCAGCGTCCGCAGCATGCTCGACCAGAAGCCGTCGTCACCGAGCACCGAGGCGAAGTTGGCGAATCCGGTGAACACGACCTTGGTCGGCCCGAAGCCGAGCCCGCTGCTCCGCTTCTCGTGCAGGCTCTGGCCGAAGGCGTAGGCGATCGGCAGCACATAGGTGAAGAGAAAACCGAGGAGGAAGGGCAGCATGAACAGCAGCCCCTTGTGGGCGCCTCGTCTCCCGGCCCGGCGGGGGGGGAGGTCCGCCGGGCCGGGGAGCCGGTTTTCGCGACGGTTGGTCGCGTGAGGGTGGACACGAAGCTCTCCGAGTGGGTGCGCCCCCGCGTCAGGGGGTGGGGGGTGAGGGTTGTAGGGCGGGTGCGGGTGGGTGGGGGCTGGTCGCGCAGTTCCCCGCGCCCCTGAAAAGCAAGGGCTGCGCCCCGCTTTTCATCGGCCCGAAGGGCCCTTGTCAGGCACGCAGGGCCTGGTCTTTCAGGGGCGCGGGGAACTGCGCGAGCAACCACGACGGTCGCGCGGACGAACCTGCCGCCCCAGCCACCCCTTCTATCCGGCAACCGCCTTGATTCCCTTGCCGTTCAGGTCATCCACGGTCACTTCTGAAGCCCGGTCAGCATCTCCTCGACCGTCAGCTCCTTCTTCATGACCTTGCCCCACTGCTTCCGCGTCTCGGAGTACATGGCGGCGTAGTTCGGCCCGTACTGCCACTGCTCGCCCACCCGGGACGCGGCGGTCGTGATGACCTCGGCGCTGTCGGACTTCCCGTTGAACATCTCGGTCGGGATGATCTTGTCGACATACGGCGAGACATCCGTGACCGCGGGGAAGAGCCCGGACTTGGACACCGGGTCGGTCAGCGCGGTCAGCGACTCCTCGCTGCTGCTGAGCCACGCGGCGAACTCGGCGGCCCGGTCGGGGTACTCACACCCCTTGAGCACGGCCGTGGTGTCGAAGTTGCTGGACGTCTGCGGCGCGGTGGTGTCGAAGACCGGTGAGCCGGCGAGCTGCCACTTCCCCTTGGACTTGGGGAAGTTGGTGTCGTAGATGGGCAACTGCCAGGTGGACGTGGTCATGGCGATGGTCTTGCCGGGTCTTGACGTCCTTGTCCTGCTCCTGGACCTTCTTGCCGGCCGCGATCAGGTCGTCCCAGGTCTTCGGCGCCTCGATGCCGTACTTCTCGAAGAGGTCGGCCCGATAGGCGGTGAACAGCGGCGAGGACCCCATCGGGATACCGAAGGTGGTCCCGCCGGGGCTGACCGCGTTCCAGGCGGCGACCGCCGCGTTGACGAACTTGATCTGCGTCTCCGGGTGCGCCTTGTTCCACACCTTCGTCTGGGCCTCGATGCCGTCCGTCCAGCTCCAGAACTCCAGGGTGACCTTCCCCTCGGTCTTCGGGGACGCCGAGGAGTCGGTGTCACCTCCACAGGCGGCCAGTACGAGCGAGAGGGAGGCGGCAGCCGCCACAGGGACAAGGGTTCAATCAAGGAACTTGGACATCGGGTCCTCCACGGAGGGAACAGGGCGACGCACTGCCGTGGGGAGCCGGCGCGAGGACAGTAACCGTTTGCCGTGGACCGCAGAACGAGGGTGATCGAGACCACAAGAGGCGGGAGGCTTTTCCTTTGAAGCTTCCAGCAAGTTCGCATCGAACACCTGTGAACGACCCTCCTGATGCCTTCACCCCACCTCGCACCCCTCGCGCAGGGCAGGTCGCGCCCCTCAATCGGCCCGCGACCAGGCAGCGAGGCACTTTCCAAGGAAGGGATACGTTTACCGAAGCCCCACATCGCCCCCGCCCACCCCCCAGCAGGAGTCCTCACCGATCCCGGCCCGCAGAACGCACGCACACACCGAGAACCCGCCCCACCCACCCCTCCCGAGTAAACGATTACCGCGAGCACGGACACCATTTGCCCCCTCCACCAGCGCAACAGGCCTCGGATGCAGTAACGTCGAATCCGTGACGGCAAATGAAAACGGTCGCCGAAAGAAGGCCGAATCCGGCGGGACCAGACGTCGACGGAGCAGCTCCGCGGGTGGCGAGCGCCCCAGCACGATTCGTGATGTCGCCGCGAAGGCCGGGGTCTCCGTAGCAACCGTTTCCCGCACACTGGCCGGAAACTACCCGGTGTCCACGGAGACCAGGGCCCGGGTGATGGCGGCGGTCGAGTCGCTGCACTACGTGGTGAACGTGCACGCCAAGGCGCTCTCCGGCCGGGTCGCGGGCCCGGTCGCGCTGGTCATCAAGGACATCACCGGGCCCTCGCTGGCGCATGTCGCGGCGGGGGTGGAGCAGGAGGCGGCCGACCGGGGCCGGCTGAGCCTGGTCTGCGCCACGCACGACGACTCGTCCCGTGAGGACGATCTGGTGCAGTTGATGCGCGAGCAGCACGCGGCGGCGGTCGTCCTGGTCGGTGGCGCCGTGCAGGACGAGAGCTATCAGCGCCGGATGGCCGAGTACGCGACGGCGCTGGACGCGGCGGGCTCCCGGCTGGTGCTCGTGGGCCGCCCGCCGCTGCCCGGCGACCTCCCGGTCACCGTCGTCGGCTACGACAACCGCGGCGGCGCCTTCCAGGCCACCGACCACCTCCTCACCGCGGGACACCGCCGCGTCCTCTTCCTGGGCGGGGTCAACGAACTCAGCACGAGCGAGCAGCGCCGGGACGGCTTCCGGCACGCGCTGCGGGCGCACGGCGTTGAGTACGTGGAGGAGTTGGACGTGCCGGGCCCGTACACCCGGGTCTCGGGGTATCAGCGCACGCGGGAGGCGCTGGCGGCGGGGCTGGAGTTCACGGCGGTGTTCGCGGGCACCGACATGGTGGCGACGGGCGCGCTGGCCGCGCTGCGCGAGGCCGGTCTCGACGTCCCCGGCGATGTCTCGCTGGTCGGCTTCGACGACGTACCGTTCGCCGCCGACCTCTCCCCCGCGCTGACCACGGTCCGGGTGCCGTACGAGGATCTGGGCCGCACGGCGGTCCGGCTGGCCCTGGAGCGCGAGGAACGCATGGGCGGCGACGACCATGTGGTGCTGAGCACCCAGTTGGTGATCCGGCAGTCGGTACGCACAGTGCGGTGACGGTGCGGCGGCCGTACCGCGCGCCGCGGTCGCGGCCACCGCACCGGTGCACCACATGCGACGCCAGCGCCCCCGTCAACCCCGCCTGGTTCACACATCTCTGACGAACTCTCACCTTCTCCCTCACTCCTCGGCTTCATCAGGTCATCTGTCCCGGACTATTGACTCGTGTTCCCGGGAAAGCGATTCTCGTCACATCGCTTGTGCCAGCCATGACAACGAGCTAAAGCGTCGTGGTCGCTCACGGGCTCGGAGGGTCAGGCTCGCTCATCGACTGGGCCATCCCCTCGACCAAGGATGTGAGTGATGACGAGGACTCGACGCGCGTTCGGCAGACGCAGACCCCTGTTGGTTCTGACGCTGTTCCTCACGGCGATGGGCATGTTGCTGACCCCCGCGTCGACTTCGGCCGCCGCCACCGACTGGTGGACGCCGACCTCGCGCCCCTCCCCCGACGCCCAGATCAATGTCACGGGTGAGCCGTTCAAGGGGACGAACGCGGCGGGCGAGGTGCGCGGTTTCATCGACGCGCACAACCACCTGTTCTCGGGCGAGGCGTTCGGCGGCCGGCTGATCTGCGGCAAGGTCTTCTCGACGTCCGGCATCGCCGACGCGCTGCGGGACTGTCCCGAGCACTACCCGGACGGCACGCTCGCGATCTTCGACTACATCACCCACGGCGGCGACGGCAAGCACGACCCGGTCGGCTGGCCGACGTTCGCGGACTGGCCGGCGTACGACTCGATGACGCACCAGGCCAACTACTACGCCTGGATCGAGCGCGCCTGGCGCGGCGGGCAGCGCGTGCTGGTCAACGACCTGGTGACCAACGGGATGATCTGCTCCATCTACCCGTTCAAGGACCGCAGTTGTGACGAGATGACGTCGATCCGTCTGCAGGCGAAGCTGACGTACGACCTGCAGGACTACATCGACGCGATGTACGGCGGCACCGGCAAGGGCTGGTTCCGGATCGTCACCGACAGCGAGCAGGCCCGTGAGGTCATCGAGCAGGGCAAGCTGGCGGTGATCCTGGGTGTGGAGACCTCCGAGCCGTTCGGCTGCAAGCAGATCCTCGACATCGCGCAGTGCGACAAGGAGGACATCGACGCGGGTCTCGACGAGCTGTACGACCTGGGTGTGCGCAGCATGTTCCTGTGCCACAAGTTCGACAACGCGCTGTGCGGTGTCCGCTTCGACGAGGGCGGGCTCGGAACCGCCATCAACGTCGGCCAGTTCCTGTCGACGGGCACCTTCTGGCAGACCGAGAAGTGCACGGGCGCGATGCACGACAACCCCATCGGCACGGCCGCGTCCGAGGCCGAGGAGGACCTGCCGGACGGCACCGAGGTCCCGGAGTACGACGAGGACGCGCAGTGCAATGTGCGCGGGCTCACCGAACTCGGCGAGTACGCGGTCGAGGGCCTGATGAAGCGCAAGATGATGCTGGAGATCGACCATATGAGCGTCAAGGCGACCGGTCAGGCGCTCGACATGTTCGAGGCCGCGGGCTACCCGGGCGTCCTCTCCTCGCACAGCTGGATGGACCTGGACTGGACCGAGCGGGTCTACTCCCTCGGCGGTTTCATCGCCCAGTACATGCACGGCTCCGAGGAGTTCGGCGAGGAGGCCGAGCGCACCGAGGCGCTGCGGGACGAGTACGGCGTGGGCTACGGCTACGGCACCGACTTCAACGGCATCGGTGACCACCCCCACCCGCGCGGCACCGACGCGTCGAACCCGGTGACGTACCCCTTCACAAGCGTCGACGGCGGTTCCACGATCTCGAAGCAGACCACCGGTGAGCGCGTCTTCGACTACAACACCGACGGCGCCGCCCATGTCGGCATGGTCCCGGACTGGATCGAGGACATCCGTAACGTCAACGGGCAGGGCGTCGTGGACGATCTGTTCCGGGGCGCCGAGTCCTATCTCGACACCTGGGGCGCCTCCGAGGCCCATCAGGCGGGGGTGAACCTCGCGAGCGGGCGTACGGCGACGGCCAGTTCGTCGGAGTCCAACCCGGTCACCAGCTTTTCGCCGGGCCGGGCCGTGGACGGCGACGACGACTCCCGCTGGGCGAGCGACTGGAGCGACTCCCAGTACTGGCAGGTCGACCTGGGCTCCTCCCGCGCGATCAAGAAGGTCACGCTCGACTGGGAGCGGGCCTACGGCAGGTCGTACCGGATCGATGTCTCCACGGACGGCTCGGCCTGGCGGACGGTCTGGTCCACCACCTCGGGCGACGGCGGTCTGGACACGGCGAGTTTCTCCGCCGTGACCGCGCGATATGTTCGTATGCAGGGGGTGGACCGGGGTACGGACTGGGGCTATTCCCTGTACGAGGTCGGCGTGTACAGCGGCTGACCTGGACAACGGGGGAAGGACACCGGCATGGCACGCCTGCCGTCGGCCGAGCGGCGCAGACAGCTGACCGAGGCCGCGATCCGCGCGATGACCCGGGACGGCGTCCCCAGGACGACGACCCGGTCCATCGCGGCCGAGGCGGGCGTGTCCCTGAGCGTCTTCCACTACTGCTTCGACTCCAAGCAGGAGTTGCTGGAATCCGTCATCACGACGATCACCGGCCATTACATCGCGCTGGTCCGCGAGGCGATCCGGCCGAGGGAGACGCTCAGGGAGACCATCGGCGCGGGCTTCCAGGCGTACTGGGACCATGTGGCGGCCCATCCGGGCGAGCACATGCTCACCTATGAACTCACCCAGTACGCCCTGCGCGAGCCCGGTTTCGAGCATCTGGCCCGCCGCCAGTACGAGATGTACCGCGACACCTACGCCGAGCTGATCGAACAGCTGCGGCGGTCGATGGAGTTCGAACTGACGGTCCCCGTACCGGTGCTGGCGCGCTATCTGGCGGCCATGACCGACGGTCTCACCCTCAACTTCCTGGTCCTGGGCGATGACTCGGCCTGGTCGGACATCCTCGACACGATCACCGACCATGTGGCCTCTCTCGTACGGGACGAGGTCCGTCCCTGAGCGGGCTCAGCGGGGCTCAGCGGGCCGAGGCGGCGATCAGGTTGTCCAGCAGGGCGATCAGGACGTCCCTGCACGAGGTGCGTTCCCGGGCGTCGAAGAGGAGGACGGGAGTGCCCTCGGGGAGGGTGAGGGCGTCGCGGATCTCGTCCGGGTCGTAGGGGTGTTCGCCGTAGAAGCCGTTGACGCCGATGACGAAGGGGATCTTGCGGCGTTCGAAGAAGTCGATCGCGGCGAAGCTGGACTCGGGCCTGCGGACGTCGACGAGGACGACGGCACCGAGGGCGCCGATCGCGAGGTCGTTCCACATGAACCAGAAGCGCTGCTGGCCGGGCGTACCGAAGAGGTAGAGGACCAGGTCGTCGCCGATGGTGATACGGCCGAAGTCCAGGGCCACCGTGGTGGCCTTCTTGTCGGGGATGCCGTCCAGGTCGTCGACGCCGAGTCCGGCGGTGGTGAGGGGTTCCTCGGTGCGCAGCGGGACGATCTCGCTGACCGACCCGACCATGGTCGTCTTGCCGACGCCGAATCCGCCGGCGATGAGTATCTTCACCGCGTCGGGCGCCGAGGTCCCCTGGGCGATGGGGTCAGAGCCGGCCAAGGCCGTCCCTCACTTTCTTCAGCAGGTCCAGGTCGGGGGTGCGGGAGATGAGGCGGGGCTGGCGGACGGTGATCCGGCCCGCCTCCAGCAGATCGCAGAGCATGATGGCGACCACGCTCACCGGGAGGTCCAGCCCGGTGGCCAGCTCCGCGACCACGATCGGCTTGGCGCACAGCCTGAGGATGCGCAGATGCTCGGGCTGCGGGCGGGCGCCGCCGGTGGGCTGCGGGTCGACCGCGGTGACCGTGGTGATGAGGGTGAAGTCACCGCGGCTCGGTCTGGTCCGGCCGCCGGTCAGGGTGAACGGGCGAACCAGCCGGCCCGCCTCGTCGCCTCCGTTCACCTCACTCGCCGCTGTCGGCCAGGGCGGCGACGCCGGCGCGGGGGGCCGCGCTGAGGTGTTCGCCGATCTTCTTCACCAGCATGTTCATCTGGTACGCCACCACGCCGACGTCCGCGCCCTGCCGGGTGAGGACGGCGAGGTTGGCGCCGGGGCCGGCGTTGGTGAGGATCAGGAAGGCGTTGCCCATCTCGATGAGCAGCTGGCGTACGGGGCCACCGCGGAAGTCCATGCTGACGCCCTTGCTGAGGCTCATCAGGCCGGACGCGGTGGCCGCGAGCCGTTCGGCGTCGTCGCGGAGGAACGCGGTGGACTTGCTGACGACCAGTCCGTCCTCGGAGAGCACGACGGCGTGGTCGACCTCGGCGACCCGGTCCACCAGTCCGGTGAGCAGCTGGTCGAGCTGGCTGTGGGTGGCGGGGATGGGGCGTGTCATCTGTGTGTCCTTCATGAGCGGTCTGCGGGAGGGGAGTCGGGGGACGTCAGGTGCCGGAGGCGGGGACCCGGTCTCCTGTGTCTTCGGATGCGGATTCCTCACCGGTTGCGTACTCGACTTCGGCGTCGTCGTCACGTGCCTGGAGCGTTCCGCGCTGGAATCCGGCGAGCGAGGAGGCCGCGCGTTCGGCGGTGAAGTCGTCGTCCGGGTCGCCGTCCGTGCCGTTCGGCCCGGGTGACGTCTCGTCCTTCAGCTCGGCGGCGAGGCTGGTCTGCGGCACCCGGCGCGGCAGTGGCATCCGGCCTCCCTTGGCCTTGGTCGGGGGCTTGCGGGCGGGTCGGGCGCCGGTTTCGGCGGGGGCGGGGGGTTCGGGAGCGAGGGTGTCGTCCCGGTGCCGGTCGGCCCGGCCGTCCCGGCCGCGTTCTGCCGTCTCCCGGTCGTCGGCGCGGTCGGTCCGTACGGTCTCGGCGGCGGTGACACGGGCGGCCACCAGGGAGGTGCGTACGGGCTGTTCCGTGGCGTCGGTGCCGTCGTCGGCGGGGTCGGGGGCCTCGCGTACGACGATGTCGTGCGGGATCAGCACGATCGCGGTGGTGCCGCCGTAGGGCGAGGCGCGCAGGGTGACGCCGATGCCGTGGCGGGTGGCGAGGCGGGCGACGACGAACATGCCGAGGCGGAGGTCGTCGGCGAGGGCGACCACGTCGAACTGCGGGGGCACCGCCAGTTGGGCGTTGAACGCGGCGTAGTCCTCCTCGGACATGCCGAGTCCGCGGTCCTCGACCTCGATGGCGAGGCCCTTGGCGACGATCGCGGCGCGGACGCCGACGGGGCTGGGGGCGGGCGAGTAGGAGGTGGCGTTGTCGATGAGTTCGGCGAGGAGGTGGATCACGTCGGCCACGGCGGGCGGGGCGATCCACACCTCGTCGTCGGCGTGCACCTCGACGCGCTGGTACTCGGCGACCTCGCCGACGGCGCTGCGCAGGATGTCGATGAGGGCGACGGGTTCGGTCCAGGTGCGGCCGGGGCGTTCGCCGCTGATGATGACCAGGTTCTCCTCGTAGCGGCGCAGCTGGCTGGCGGTGGAGTCCAGTTCGTAGAGGCCCTTGAGGATCTCGGGGTCCTGGTGCCGGCGCTCCAGCTTGTCGAGTTTGGTCAGCTGGAGGTTGACGAGGTTCTGGCTCTGGCGGGCGATGCCGAGGATGACGCGCTGGAAGCCGCGCCGGGTGTCGGCGAGTTCGACGGCGGTGTGCACGGCGGTGCGCTGGGCGATGTTGAAGGCACGTGCCACCTGGCCGAGTTCGTCGGTGCCGTAGTCCAGGGGGGCCGCGGCGGCGTCCACGTCGACCTTCTCGCCGCGTTCCAGGCGGGCCACGACGTCGGGCAGCCGTTCCTGGGCGAGGCTGAGGGTGGCGCCGCGCAGACCGGTGAGCCGGCGGGACAGGGAGCGGGTGATGCGCCAGGACATCAGGACGCACAGCAGCAGGGCGGCGAATCCGCCGGCGCTGAGCGAGCCGGCGGTGATCAGCAGGCCGCGTGCCTCCTCGCCGCTGCGGTCGAGAAGGGCGCGGGTCTGGGCGCGGATCAGCTGCTCGTACTGGGCGGACAGGGTGGTCATGGCCTCGTCCCAGCGGGCCTGGGAGTCCGGCAGTTGGGTCCGGCGGGACATGCCGGTGCCCTTGGTGGGGGCGGAGAGGACCTGGTCCTCCACCTTCTGCAGGGCCTGCCAGTCCTTGTCCTGGACGATCCGCTCGACCTGGGTCTTCACCTCGCCCTCCAGGGAGGGGACGAGCTGGTTGTCGACGAGCCAGCGGCGGGCGTTGACGACCTGGGCGAAGCGGTTGCGGCCGGCCTCGTCGAGTTGTCCGGAGGGCCAGTTGAGGGTGAGGAGGGCGTCCTCCTGGGAGACCAGCTCGGCGGCCTGTTCGAGGGTGACGAGGGGGCCTGCCTGGGAGGTGAGGTCTCCGTCGTCGACCTGGGAGAGTTCCTGGAAGGCGTGGATCTGGACGTCGATGATCGCCGAGTACTGGTCGAGGGCCTGCTCGGGGGTGATGTCGGTGGGGTTGTCGACCTGGTCGCGGTAGTACTCAAGGCTGCCGGTTCCGGCCATGACGGAGTAGAGCCGGTCGCCGATGCGGTCGGGGGCGCCGTTGATCTCGTCGGCCTTGGCGGCCAGCTTGGCGACGGTGCGGTCCGTGATCCCGCGCTGTTCGTCGAGGGCGGTCCCGACGACGCTGTTGGGGTTCGCCATGTAGGCGGCGGACAGGGCGCGTTCGCGTTGGAGGGCGAGGGTCGCGTCGGTTCCCATGGCGCCGGTGGACCTGCTCAGTCCGGTCTGTGAGCGCAGCCGCAGTCCCTCGGAGAACATCTGGGTCGTCGTCACGGCCCAGCTCGCGGTGAGCGTGACGCTGGGGATCAGAGCCAGCAGGATCAGCGAGAGACGTATGGAGCCGAGACGGCGCCGGGCGCCGGTCCGTGAGGGCATCGTCGTCCTTGGGCGGTGAGCGGGAGGGGTGGCGGTTCAGGGTCGGGGGGTACAGGGACCGCGGGGTGGTGGGTGGTCGCCTGTCCGGTACGGCGCACAGGGGATGCGCAGGATGTTATCCGCACAAGTGAACGCACGTGCGGGGGGAGCCCGAAAGCTTGGCGTCGCCGTTACATGATCATTCCGGTTGTTTGGTTTCTGTGACGGCCCTGTGCCCGAATGGGAGGTTCCACTTGTCCGTTCACGCGCGTCAACGGGTACCGTTCGCCGCGAACTCCGCGATCCCGGCGATGTTCTTCTTGGTGACGAACGCGGGACCGGTGAGCACGGGCTCGACCCCGCCGCCGCTGATGTTGCCGTTGGCCTCATGGAGCCAGAGCCCGTCGACCGCGAGATAGCCCTGGAGATACGGCTGCTGGTCGACGGCGAACTGCACATCGCCCTTCTGGACGGCCTTCACCAGATCGTCGTTGAGGTCGAAGGTGGCCACCTTCGCCTTGCTGCCGGAATCGTCGACGGAGTCCACGGCGGCGAGCGCGAACTGGGCGCCCATGGTGACGACCTCGTCGATGCTGCGGTCCTGACGGAGTTTCGCGGCGATCGCGGCCGTCACCGCGTCCATGTCGGTGCCCTCGACGTAGAGGGTCTCGGTCTGCCCGCCGAAGGTGTTGCGCACTCCGGCGCAGCGGGCCTCGATGGCGACGTTGCCGCGCTCGTGGATGACGCACAGCGCGTGCTGGGCCTTGAGGGTGTCCAGTTGGTCGCCGAGCGCCCGGCCGGCGACGGACTCGTCCTGGCCGAAGAAGCCGAGCAGGCCCTGCGCCTCCCAGGCGTCGATACCGGAGTTGAGGCCCACCACGGCGATACCGGCCCCGCGGGCCTCGGCGATCGCGTCGCGCATGGCCCCCGGCTTGGCCAGGGTCACCGCGATGCCGTCGACCTTGTCGGCGATGGCGTCCCGCACCAGCTGCGCCTGTCCGGCGGCGTCGGGATCGCTGGCGTACGTCAGCTCGATGCCGTCCTTGGCCGCGGCGTCCTCCGCGCCCTTGCGCACCCGGTCCCAGAAGGCGTCCCCCTCGGCACCGTGGGATATGAGGGCCACCTTCATACCGCCGTCCGCCCCGCCGTCCGCGTCGGAGTCCGACCCACCGAGGGCGGAGCAGCCGGCGACCGTCAGACAGACGGCGGCGACGAGGGCCGCGGCACGGAGGACTCTGGAGAAGGAGTGGGGCGCGGGGGGCGGATTCATGGGGGTGAGGCACCTCGCTGTGCGACCGGGACGGAACGGAAGAGGAGGGCGAAGCCCCACGATCACCGCGATGACGTGCGACGACTGGCTGACTTTCGCTGTGCGGAGCCAATCGTGTGTGACACCCGGTAGTCAAGTGAGCAACAGAATCGATGTGTTGCTGTGACTACGCAGCGCTGTTCAGCGCGCACGTGTCACCCATGGCGGCGTGAAATCACCGGACGCCGACCGACCCCGCACCACGGGCCGCGCACCGTCGGCTAGGGGCGATTCCCGGCCATCCTCCCGGCCCCGTCCCAAAACCCCCACCCCTGGCGGAAATTCGCGGAAGAGAGCGGCAACCTCTTCGCTCCCCGCGGCGACTGCCCGGCTGACACCCCCCTCCCCATGGAACGGATGCGACGCGTGAGCGACAACCGCAGCAAGGCCCGCCACCGCAGAAGGAAGACAGCCCTGGTCGTCGGCGCACCCCTGGCCCTGGCCGCCGCCGGCGCCATGGCCTACGGCACGGTCTTCGGAGTGTTCGGCGAGGACGCCCAGCCCGTGGCCTCGGCGGCGACCTCCGCCTGGGCCGCCGACACCGCCGACGGCTTCGCCTCGGTCAACGCCCTCGGTCAGAACGGGACCTACGGCGGCCGGGACGGCAGGACGGTCACCGTGAAGACCCTCGCCGACCTGGAGAAGTACGCGACCGCCGCCGAGCCCTACGTCATCGTCGTGGCCGCGACCATCAACATGAACCCGGTGGGCAAGGAGATCAAGGTCGCCTCCGACAAGACGATCGTGGGCTCCGGCACCTCCGGGCACATCGTCGGCGGCGGCTTCTTCCTCGGCTCCGGCGTCCACAACGTCATCATCCGCAATCTGACGATCCGGGACTCCTACCAGGGCACCTGGAACGACAAGGACCACGACTTCGACGCCGTCCAGATGGACGGCGCCCACCACGTCTGGATCGACCACAACGATCTGCGGCACATGGCGGACGGCCTCATCGACAGCCGCAAGGACACCACCTACGTCACGGTCTCCTGGAACAAGCTGAGCCAGAACAACAAGACCTTCGGCATCGGCTGGACCGAGAACACCACCGCGGACCTGACGATCCACCACAACTGGTTCCGCGAGACCGAGCAGCGCAACCCGTCCACCGACAACGTCGCCCACGCGCACCTCTACAACAACTTCCTGGAGGACGTGGCCGGCACGGACATCACGTCCTCGTACGGCAACTACGCGCGCGGCAACACCAGGATGGTCCTGGAGAACAGCTACTTCCAGGGCATGAACAACCCCGTCACCAAGGACGCGACGGCCGCTCTGGTGCAGCGCGGCAACGTCTTCTCCGGCACCTCCGGCCGCAACGAGAGCGGCGGCACGGCCTTCGACCCGAAGACGTACTACGCCTACACCCTCGACAAGGCTGCCGACGTGCCCGCCCTCCTCAAGTCCGGTGCGGGACCGCGTAGTTCGATCGGTACGACGGCCACGACCACCGCCGCCGCGGCCACCACGCTCACCGTCGCCAAGGACGGCAGCGGGCAGTTCACCAGCGTGCAGAAGGCCGTCGACGCGGTGCCCGCGAACAACCCCTCGCGCGTGGTGATCTCGGTCAAGCCGGGCACGTACCGCGAGGTCGTCAAGGTCCCCTCGAACAAGCCGCACGTCACCATCCAGGGCTCCGGCGGCAGCCGCAAGGACACCACCATCGTGTACGGCAACGCCGCCGGGATGCAGAAGCCGGACGGCTCGGGCACCTACGGCACCCCGGGCAGCGCGACGATGTCCATCCAGTCCGACGACTCCCAGGTCCGCAACCTCACCGTCACCAACGACTTCGACGAGGGCGCCAACCAGAACCTCTCCGGCCACCAGGCGGTCGCGCTGCTGACCCAGGCCGACCGGATCGTCCTCGACAGCCTCATCGTCAACGGCGACCAGGACACCCTGGAACTGGAGAGCGCGTCCAAGGACGCACTCGGCCGGGTCTACCTCACCAACTCGTACATCACGGGCAACGTCGACTTCATCTTCGGCCGGGCCACCGCCGTCGTCGACCAGTCGATCATCACCCTGAAGAAGCGCTGGGACGGCACCTCCGCCGGGTACATCACGGCGCCCAGCACACCCGGCAACCGCAAGGGCATCCTGATCAACCGGTCCACCGTCAACGGTGACGTGGCGAACGCGAGCTTCTTCCTCGGCCGCAACTGGCACCCCGGCGGCGACACCACCGTCGACCCGCAGACCACGGTCCGCAACTCCACCCTCAGCGCCGCGATCAAGTCCACGCCCTGGTCCGACATGGGCGGCTTCTCCTGGAAGGACGACCGCTTCGCCGAGTACAGGAACACCGGCCCCGGCGCCGGCGCCGCGAGCAGCAACCGCCCGCAGCTGACCGACGCCCAGGCCGCCGACCAGGAGGT
Source organism: Streptomyces sp. NPDC002643 (assembly GCF_053592555.1). Lineage (NCBI taxonomy): Bacteria > Bacillati > Actinomycetota > Actinomycetes > Kitasatosporales > Streptomycetaceae > Streptomyces > Streptomyces sp. NPDC002643. The sequence goes on along the minus strand of NZ_JBSFVY010000026.1, from coordinate 3,700 downwards.
CGCGGACTGGCTGGGCGGCTGGACGCCGGGCGCCTGACGCGGTAGCGCACGTACTTCTCGCACACAGACGCACCGCCCCGGGTTTTTGTTATCGCCGCCGGGGCAGGTGCGTCTCCTGTTCGCAGCCCCTCCCCCGCGCGGGCCGACGCGGACGGCGGGCGCGAACCGTACCCGAGACCTCAAGGACCTCCACCGTGACAGCACAGATCAGCCGCCGGAGCATGCTGAAGATCGCCGGAACCGCCGCGGGCGCGGCCGGGCTCGGCGTCGGCACGGGCGCGGTGGCGACACCGGCCGCGGCGGCGGGTGGCGGCTACGCCCACCCCGGTCTGCTCCACACCAAGGCGGACCTGGCCCGTATGGCGGCCAAGGTGAAGGCCGGCGCCGAGCCCTACAAGGCGGGCTTCGCGAAGCTGGCCGCCAACCCCCACTCCCAGAGCTCCTGGACCCCCCGCCCGGTCGCCACGGTGTACCGGGGCGGCGGCTCCCCGCAGAACTACGGACAGCTCTACAAGGACATCCACTCCGCGTACCAGAACGCCCTGCGCTACCACGTCACCGGCGAGACCGCCCACGCCGACACCGCCGTGAACATCCTCAACGCCTGGTCGGGGACGCTGACCAGCGTCCAGGGCAGCGCCGACCGCTTCCTCGCTGCGGGCCTGTACGGCTACCAGTTCGCCAACGCCGCCGAACTCGTCCGCGACCACGACGAGTTCGAGCTGGACCGCTTCACGACGATGCTGAGCGAGGTCTTCGCGCCGATCAGCGACGACTTCCTGGTCCGCCACAACGGCGCGGTGATCACCAACTACTGGCCCAACTGGGACCTCGCCAACATGGCCTGCGTGCTGGCCGCCGGCATCTTCTGCGACGACAAGGCCCAGGTGGCGCGCGCCGTCGACTACTTCAAGAACGGCGAGGGCCTCGGCGCCGTCAAGAAGGCCATCCCCGTCGTCCACGACGACGGCCTCGCCGAGTGGCTGGAGGCGGGCCGCGACCAGGGCCACGCGCTGCTGGGCGTCGGCCTGATGGGCACCTTCTGCGAGATGGCCTGGAACCAGGGCATCGACCTCTACGGCTACGACGACAACCGCTTCCTCAAGGGCGCCCAGTACGTGGCCAAGTGGGCCATGGGCGGCCAGGTCGCCTACACCGAGAACACCCGCGCCAAGGGCGCCGTCAACGGCTGGTCCGGCCGTGAGACCGCGTCCCAGGCGGCCGGTGTCGACCCCAACATGATGCGCCCGATCTGGGCCATGATCGCCAACCACTACACCAAGCGCCGCGCCCTCGACGCCTCGTACCTCACCCGCATCGCCGCCAAGGCGGCCCCCGAGGGCGGTGGCGGCGACTACGGCCCCAACAGCGGCGGCTACGACCAGCTCGGCTTCGGCACCCTGGCGTTCACCAGGGACAAGGCGACGGCCGAGGAGGCGAAGGCGTCTCCGTCGCCGTCCACGAAGGCGGCGGGCTCGGCGGCCGACTCGGGCTCGGGCGACGGCTCCGGCAGCGGCAGCGGCAGCGGCGCCGGTACGGACAAGAGCGGCACGTCGGCCTCCGCGAGCGCCCAGGGCGGTCGCGGGGAGGACCTGGCCGCGACCGGTACGAGCGACTTCGCGGCCTGGACCGCCGCGGGCGGCGTCGCGGCCCTCGCGGGCGGTCTCCTCCTGCTCCGCCGCCGCAACACCAACCGCCAGGACGGCGGCGCCCACAGTTAGGACCGATCCGGACCCGCAGCCGTGGCACCTCGGCCCCACGCAACGTCCTCGCAACCTGCCCCGGCGTTCAATCGCGGCCATGGATGCGGTCCCACGCGTAGAGCTGACCCCCGCGGCCGCCGATCTGGTTCGGCGGCTGCGGGCGGACCACGGCCCGTTGATGTTCCACCAGTCGGGCGGCTGCTGTGACGGCAGTGCGCCCATGTGCTACCCGGACGGTGAGCTCCGTACCGGCGACTCGGACGTCCTGCTCGCGGAGTTGCGGGTGGACGGAGTCGACGAGGCCGTCGGTTTCTGGATGTCCCGCAGCCAGTACGAGGTGTGGAGCCACACCCGGCTGATCGTGGACGTCGTTCCGGGCCGGGGCAGCGGTTTCTCACTGGAAGCACCCGAAGGAGTGCGTTTCCTGATCCGTTCGCGCGTAGTCGAGGCGTAGTCGCCGTGCGACCGGTCCTCGTCTGGTCCACTCGCCCTGAGTCCTGGGACGGTTGACGAGACTTCAGGGGGCACCGTGACTCGTCGTGGCGCACGGTTCAGAACGGTACTGACGGTTCTCTCGGCCTGGAGTGTGCTGGCCGGTGCGGCCCTCGCGGGCGCGGCACCGGCCGGCGCCGTGCCGAAGGCCGTGAGGATCGCACCCGGTATCGAGTACACCCGGTTCGACATCGAGGCCTCCAAGGGCCTGACGCGGGCGCACGTCCTGAGCGTCGATCTGAGCAGCCGCCAGGTCGGCGTCGGCCTGCTGTATCCGGGGAAGGTGGCCTCGCGCGCGACCGTGTCCCGGCTGGCGACCTCGGCGGGCGCGGTCGCCGGGGTGAACGGCGACTTCTTCAACATCAGCGAGGCCCAGCATCCCGGGGTCACCGCCACGGGCGCGTCGGTCGGCCCGGCGATCGCCCAGGGCCGCGCACTCAAGGCGGCCGTCCCCAATGGACAACGCTTCGGCCCGGCCCTGCCGCCCGGTACGACCACCAGGGACGTCCTCGGTGTCACGGCCGACGGCCACGCCCGCCTCGACAGCATCACCCTCGACGGTTCCGTCACCACGGTCGGGGGAGTCCGGCCGCTCGGGGGCCTCAACCAGTACGCCCTGCCGGTCGGTTCGGTGGGGGCGTTCACCTCGGACTGGGGCACGGTCTCCCGGCTGCGGTCCGTGTGCGGCACCGACACCGACCGGGCGGCGCCGTGCGGCGACGACACCACCGAGGTGGTGGTCAGGGACGGCCGTGTGGTGAGCACCGCCGACGCGCCCGGCAGCGGAGCGATCGCCTCCGGTACGACCGTGCTGGTCGGCCGTGAGGCGGGCGCCCAGTGGCTGCGCAAGCTCTCCACCGGCGACTCGGTGACGGTACGCCACCGCCTGGTCGCCTCGGCCACCGAATCCCCGTACGACTTCGCCCTCGGCGGCTACCCGGTCCTGCGGGGCGGCCGTCCGCTGCCGGGCCTGGACGACAGCACCTCGGCGGTGCGCACTGCGGCGGGCATCGCCGCCGAGGGCCGCAAGCTGCTGCTCCTCGCCCTGGACGGCTCCGCCGCCTACCGCACGGGCCTGACCATCGCCGAAGTGGCCGCCACCCTGCGCGACTTGGGCTCGACGGACGCCTTGAGCCTGGACGGCGGCGGCTCGTCGACGCTGGTCGCCAGGGCACCGGGCGCTGACGCGGTGACCGTACGCAACCACCCGAGCGCCGGTGAGGAGCGCCCGGTACCGAACGGCATCGGCGTCTTCACAAAGCCCTGACGCTGACACCAAGAGTTCCTCGCCCCGCCGCCCCTACCCGTCCCATCCCCAGGGGCTACGCCCCTTCGACCCCCGAGGGGGTGGCTGGGGTGGGTGCGTTCAGCGCGAGTTCGTTGTGGTTGCTCGCGCAGTTCCCCGCGCCCCTAATACTGCAGCCGCAGTTATGGGGGTCGGTGGCCTCGTCGGCGGTAGTGGCTGAGGCGGGCGCGGTGTTGATGGCGGCGGCGCCAGTGTGACC